>CALAJG010000276.1 GCA_937923375.1 uncultured Leucothrix sp. | reverse complement strand
TCCTGACATTAGAATGTCAACCGAACTACAGCTTATGGGTGCTTGATTGGTGTTCCCCACATCCCATCTAACAAATGAAGTAGCGCCTGCTTCAAGCACGCTACTTTGCGTTGGTTCAGTTATCTGGAATGAGCCTCCACCCGCAACAACAGTTACTGTCATCTCATCTGTGGCAACACCACCTTTACCATCTCGCACCGTCAATCTGAAGTTAAGATCGCGATTGGTAACAGGCATCGTTTCGCCCATTTTTAAATCAGCGGCTGCATAGTCGACTAGATTAGGCAGATATCGCACCGGGCTCGCAGAAGGTTGCCAGGAGCGAAACAAAGGACGAGAACCATTATCAACCATGTTCGCCGCACTAGTGGAGCGGGTGCCGGTATCATATTGCTCCCAGATATAGGTCAGACTGTCGCCATCGGCATCACTACCAGAACCCGTAAGCTTGAAGGGCATGTTGGCAGGTATTGTAAAATCAGCGCCTGCATCAGCAATTGGTATCGTATTTTGGATCGTTGTAAGCGTTCCACAACCTGCTGCCTCAGCCGTTTCTAATATTTGTTGAATGGAACCAGTGTGAAAATGAGGGTCACTGTTAGTTTGTAAATCCTGAGTTCCACAGATACCTGCATAACCCATGATCGTCGAGCCACTTCCTGGCTCCCATGCGGTAGATGACGTGCGATTGACGCCTCCACAGCCAAGCGACGTTCCGTTAAAGGTATGATTAGCACCGAGTTGGTGACCAAGCTCATGTGCAACATAGTCGATATAAAAGGCATCGCCTGTGGGTGACCAGGTACCCGTCAGACCAATTGACTTAAACGTGTTTTGACACACTCCCGCCAAATAAGCTAAGCCGCCGCCGCCAGTATTTAGTACATGTCCGATATCGAAAGTGTTGTTGGGCACGATAGTCGGCAGGTTTGCTGCGTTTGCTTCTGCATCATCATCAGTGTTGTCAAAGGGGTCGTTAACCTGATCTGCATAGACAATGTCGTCATTGTTAGCCACCAACTCAAAACGAATCGACAGATCACGTTCGAAGACTTCATTTACGCGGTTTATCAATGTCGCAATAGCCGCTAATGCCCGGGTTTTCCCACCGTGAAAAGCAGTGTACTCTGCGGCAGCACTCATCGCTAAGCGATAGGTACGCAAGGTCGTTCCAACCAGAGGTCGATTGGAAAACGGCGAGTTCGAGGTTACATCTGTTGTTAACAAACCCGTGTCGATGACAGTATCTTCAGAGCGTGCCTCTAATGGCTGTGCGTCTGAGCCGTAGTAGGCAATGTAGTTACCATCATCATTTCTCATTTCTGGATCAATAAATACCCATTTACCGTCATGATGAAACATGCCGTGAAAGCCCTGTGGCGTGACGTCAAAACGCCCTCGGTTTGAGGGATTGTTTATGTCGAATGCTTTGAAAGTCTGGATTTGTGGATACTTGCGTGCCAATTCATCAGGCATAACCGATGACCGGCTAAACTGATAACTCGTCATCGAGCCATCAGGCAGTGGCAAGCTAATGACGACATTGGCCCCAGATAAAAACTCAACTTTAATCTGATCCAAGCTGGCAGCTAGTCGCCGACCTTTTTTTACTTTGAGATTAACCGATGTAGGATTACCAGCAGCTCTAGCCTGTAGGTTTTCATCAACATCTTTCCACAGATTGGCTGCAGCCTGTAAAGGCTGCGCAAGTAGGCAGCTAAGGGTTATGGCCAAGCATAAAACATGATTCCATTTCATCAATCTGTCCTTCAAATTCGTCGTATTGTTTTTTAATTTCCGACCAAGGCGGATTTTAATATATCAGCCATTACCCTTAAAGATCTAATTCCATAATTAATTTAATAAGGAGAACTTTTCATAATCAAACATAGGGTAAAATTATTTTTTACAATAATAATCCGGCCAGTGCCTTAGAACCACCGGACTATCTGCAGCATAACTATGACAAGTGTTTAAAAGTGGTGTACGAGAATTATTAGGGAGGCCATTTTCACGTTTTTCAGGCGTTTTTTTGCCTTCGTTGCGGCCACTAAAAATTGTTTGAAAAGCAGTTGTTGCCATAGGGCCTAATAATTCGGTTAGATGTGTGCAACCTGTGGTTCCCCCCATTAGTGAGCGAACCTTCTTGTTCCAACCCATTCCCAGGCTTAATCCAATTAATTTTTTATAGTCTGGCGCAATCGAGTGGCAGTATTCGTAGGGCGAAAAGTCTGTTACCGCTTCTGCGTCTTTGATCTCCATCTTGTCGTTGATGGTTAAGCGTATCCACATGCCGTGCAACGGTTCTTCCGCTTCGATGTGCCCTCCACGGTCTATGTTTTCAAAGCGATAAGGTTTAGTGTCGATTATGCTTCCTTCGATATCCCAGAGGTCGTCCTCTCTTAGGTAGCCAGTGCAGGTGACTTTGCGAGTGTGCATGACTTTTCTTGGGGCGGGGGCGGAAAGCGGCATAAATGATCCTTAGAAATTATGTCTTTGGCTTCTAGTTGCGCTTGGACTAGTGCCGTAGTGATCTTTAAAACTATGGCTAAAATGGGTACTGCTGGTAAAACCACAGGCTATCGCGATATTGAAGATAGAGGCATTGCTCTGTCG
>CALAJG010000275.1 GCA_937923375.1 uncultured Leucothrix sp. | reverse complement strand
TTGGTGCATGCTCGAGCGGCAGAAGACAGATTTGTGGCCGAAGGCTATGGAGCAAAACGCTACGATGTTATGTTCAACGAGTTTATTTTGATCGGCTCAGAGTCAGACCCTGCCAACATTAAGTCTGCTAAATCGGCCGTTGATGCATTAACTTTGATCGCCGGCAAACAAGCTAAATTTATTTCCAGGGGTGACAATTCCGGGACCCATAAGAAGGAGCAAAGTCTCTGGGAAAAAACTGATTCAGAACCTGATGGAAAGTGGTACATGGAAGCCGGTCAAGGAATGGGGAAAATCATTCAGATTGCTGGAGAACTGGACGCCTATACCCTAACAGACAGTGGCACTTGGTTGGTATACAAGGATAAATCCCCATTGAAAGCGCTTTATCAAGGCGACAAAGTATTGTTTAACCCCTACGGTATTATTGCTGTTAACCCTGAGTTACATAAGCACATCAACAATTCTGGCGCTAACGCGTTAATAGACTGGATTACCTCAGAGGAAGGACAAAAGCGCATAGGCGATTTTCGATTTCACGGTGAACAACTATTCGTGCCGAACGCTCTTAATAAAAAAGATCAATAAGTACCTCAATGTAACAACGTCTGACGTTTACTTATCTGGTATAAAAGGCCGCTAAGCATCAACAATCCATTCAAAATACCTATATTCATATTTCGTATTGTTTCACCATGGCATAACTGTGTAATGAATCCATACTTGCATCAAAGACGTGCTGGTTACTAAAAATTTCGATATGACAAACACACATCTATGTCTCCCAAAAGAACCTCTTATCTAAGAAAAAGATTCTGTAACACTCTCATTGCTGCTCATGTTTTTATTCTGCTCAGTGCACTTTGTGCTTACCTGCTAACATCCAACATATTCGGCCTGCTAATTGTAATGATTTCTTCTTATGTGGCTTGGTTTTTGGGCATTGACACTAAACAGTCCATTTCAGATCTTAAGAAAGAGCACCAGCAGGTTCTTGAGTCAAAAAAACTAATACAACATTTAGCCGACACTGACTCACTGACAGGACTTGCTAATCGTTCATTTGCAAAAAGTCGATTTGAAGCAATGCAATTGGAGTTGGACCCGGAGAGTGAAGAAATCGGCCTATACTTTATCGATTTAGATGATTTCAAAAGCATCAACGATTTGTTTGACCATACTGTCGGCGATGAATTACTAAAGATTATTGCAACCCGCCTGAGCCGATTAGTAGACAACGATGGCGTAGTTTGTCGCTTAGGTGGCGATGAGTTTGTGCTATTCGTCAAAGCAAACCGGCCTTTTGACTATGACATACTCGCAAAGGAGATCTTGTTAGCCCTCTCAGAGCCACATGCTATCCTGGGCGCACAAGCTGAAATAACGGCCTCTATCGGGATAACCGTCATCAACGACCAAGTCATTAGTTTTGACAACGCGCGCAAACAAGCCGATATGGCAATGTATGAATCCAAGCAGTCCAGTAGAAACAATTACTGCTTTTATAGTGAGAATATTCATCAGGACTATATGAAAAGTCTGAATATACTCAATGCACTTAAGAACGCCCTAAACAACCATGTGTTTGACCTGCATTTTCAGCCAAAGGTTAACATCAAAACTCATGAAGTTGTGGGAGCAGAAGCCTTGCTACGATGGACTCGTGAAAACCCGGACAATTTAACACCAGGCGACTTTATACCAGTAATAGAGTCCACAGAACTAATCCATGATATAGGGGCTTGGGTCGTCCAACAAGCATGTATCGAATGCGCGGAATGGCACAAAAAAGGGCATAAAATTTCAGTTGCTGTGAATGTATCAGCTTTACAGCTAACCCGAATTGGATTCTACGAAATAGTGATCAATTCGCTTCATACCAGTGGGTTAGACGCCAAGTATCTAGAGCTCGAGCTAACCGAGCATTCCCTAATTCAGGAAAACCCAATGATAAAATCACAGCTAAAAGCCCTAAAAAAGCTTGGTATCCACTTATCCATTGATGACTTCGGGACTGGCTACTCCAACATGGGTTATCTTACTAGTATGGAGGTAGATACACTTAAACTCGATAAATGCTTTATCACCGAAATAGAGAATTCGAGCGACTCGTTTGCCATTGTTACCGCAATTAATGGCATGGCCGATGTCTTAGGTATGAATATAGTCGCTGAAGGTGTTGAAAAAGAATCGGAGCGCGAGGTACTTGAAGATATCGGCTGTGAGATTGGCCAGGGATACCTATGGTCAAAAGCCCTCTCTTCAACTAACTTTGTTGATTTTGTCGGACGTAACGTGCCCGTTTTGGATCCTGCTTAAAAACAGGAACCAAAACCTGCCAAACCAGAAATTAAGCAATACCCGCTTGGTTTTTAGCCGCCGCTACTGTGTTGTACATCAAACAAGCGATGGTCATTGGCCCAACACCTCCAGGCACAGGTGTTATTGCTCCAGCCACTTCTGCAGCAGCGCTATAATCCACATCACCCACCAAACGATTTTTACCTGTCGCTTCATCTTTAATTCGGTTAATACCCACATCAATAACAGTGGCACCCGGCTTAACCCAATCAGCTTGAATAAAATGAGGAATGCCAACTGCGGCAACGAGGATATCCGCTTCGCGGCAAACCGCAGGCAAGTCTTTTGTACGTGAGTGAGCGATTGTGACTGTACAACTCTGTTGGAGCAATAAGGCAGCCATCGGCTTGCCCACGATGTTAGAACGGCCAACTACCACCGCGTTCATACCGCTCAAGTCGCCTAATTCATCTTGTAATAACATCAATGATCCCAACGGTGTACAAGGCACCATATTGTTCTGGCCCACCGCTAATGCACCCGCATTGCTGATATGAAAACCATCAACATCTTTGTCAGGGTTTATCGCGTTAATTACCGCATCACCATTAATCTGCTTAGGCACCGGCAGCTGAACTAAAATGCCGTGTACCTCAGGATCATTGTTCAGCTGTTCAATCAGACTCAATAACTCTTCTTCTGAAGTGGTCACATCCAAATGATGTGAGCGCGAATCAATACCTAACTGCTCACAACGTTTAACTTTAGCGCCAACATAAGTTGCACTCGCAGGATCCTCACCAACCAAAACCACTGCAATGCAAGGAGATAACTGATTATCTTTTTTTAATGTAACCACTTCTTCGGCTAAAGTAGCACACAGACGGTCTGCAAATGCTTTTCCATCTATCAGTTTGCTCATAAATATCTCCTTTGGGGCAAAAAAACGCTAATAATGCGCATGAGTTTACACCCTGTCAATGTAATAAATCAGGTCTTAGGCGTTAATTATTCTAATGTCATATCAGCGTGTTTTTAGCTAATGTAACTATAGAAATTCAATTGCCAATAATACTTACCCATAAACGAGTAGATTAAACAATGAGCCGCAGCAAGTCCCTTTCTCCCCTAATGATTCAAGGTTGCACCTCGGATGCTGGCAAGTCGTACTTAGCGGCAGGTTTTTGCCGTCTCTATGCCAATCGTGGCATACACGTCGCACCTTTCAAAGCACAAAACATGAGTAATAATGCGGGCGTCACTCCAGAAGGTGGGGAGATTGGTCGAGCCCAATTGCTGCAGGCTCAAGCTGCCAGAGTATCGCCTACTGTGCATATGAACCCTGTGCTGCTAAAACCTGAAGCCGACTCTATGTCGCAGGTGATCATGTTAGGTAAGACGCAACCTCAGCTGAAAAAGATACCTTGGCAAGAACGCAAAACTTATCTTTGGAAAACCGTCAAAGACAGCCTTCATTTAATGAAAAATGAGTACGAGCTATTAATCATAGAAGGTGCAGGGAGCCCCGCTGAAATCAACCTGCGCTCTGGGGACATCGTGAACATGAGCGTGGCTCTGGAAGCGGAAGCACAGGTGCTACTTGCCTCAGATATCGATAGAGGTGGTGCGTTTGCACACTTGCTAGGAACCTGGCACTGCCTCGCTAGCAACGAACAAGCCAGAATTGCTGGCTTTTTACTTAACAAATTTCGTGGCGATGCCAGCCTTCTTGGGAATGCAATGGACTGGTTAGAAGAAAAAACTGACATTTCGACACTGGGTATCGTACCGATGCTAAACCTACCCCTACCGACGGAAGACGCCTATTCCCAGCAAACTGAAGTACACCATTCCACCAAGCCTGAAATCGCCATTATCCGCACGCCCTATATGTCGAATTTTGACGAGTTTGATGCCCTGCTCAATGAGCCTGATGTGCAAGTAAACTTTGTTGACTCCATCGATCAAATCAGCGCTGCTGCAGCCATTATTATTCCAGGATCTAAACACGTTAGCTATGACTTGGACTTCCTAAAACAAAATGGCTTTGCCGCCCTACTTCATAAACTGTCCGACAGAGGCGTACAAATTCTGGGAGTTTGCGGCGGCATGCAAATGCTGGGTAAAACCCTTGAAGATCCACACAACCTCGAAGGTGGCTACTCCAGCGACGGCCTAAACCTATTAGCCATCAAAACCACTCTGGAAGCACAAAAAACCACTCAGCAAACACAAGCAAAGCTAGTAAAAAGTGGCGCGCAAGTCATTGGCTACGAAATTCACCATGGAAAAACCAGCGCCGAAAACAATGCCAAGCCTTACCTTATTAACCAACAGAATGAAGTCATTGGCTACGTCCAGGGCAATATCGCTGGCATGTACGCCCATGGCTTATTTGACAACGCCGTCTACAGGCAGGAATTCTTACAAAAAATCGGTGTGAGTTCACAACCGGGCGAATGGAGTGAACAGGTAGATGCCGCACTCGATACACTAGCCCTCCACCTAGAATCTCATTGCAATATGCCAGCAATAGACAAAGCAATAGGCCTTTAACACACTATCAACGTTACCCTGTAAATTGCTTGTTGTATTAGCTTTACGCAGACCTTCCGAGTCATTTCGGTGCCCCCAGTAGACTCCACCCCAAAGTCGAGGCGGCGGAGTAAAGCTAATACAACAAGCTCTAAAAGTATGTAGAGTTATTTGTGCAAGCTACTTTTGAGGATAACCAGGTCGCAGGATTACATAAGAACGCGAAAGGGTATCTTGGAGTATTTCTGAACGCCAGTAAGAAAGAGCGAAGTTTACGAATAACACGACTTTTATACCTAGGCAACAGAGCATGGTTACTAAACTTCGCCAGAATGCCTGAAAGAAGCTGATTCGTTCGCCCTGGCCATCAATTACCTGCAACTCCATCAGACGTTTACCAATTGTGGCTTGATGCTGGGAGGATTCTTGCCAGGGAATTAATACTAATAGGTAGGAAATTATCCAGATTATAGGTAATAATTCTCCATTAATTACTAGCG
>CALAJG010000274.1 GCA_937923375.1 uncultured Leucothrix sp. | reverse complement strand
CCCTCTTTGTGAAGCAATCTGTGCACCGTGCATCAAGCTGTGCACCACGGCACGGGTCTTGTTATAAGCTGTTAAGCAAAAATCAGTTACATCGTCGCTTGATCCAGTTAAAAAAAGTAGCACATTATTCCACAGAATTATTTTGCCTCCTCCTTATGCATATTTGAGTGATCTAAGTTCATACCGCCATGCTTTTTCATCTCTGAATGATCCGTTCCCGCTTTCGCATCAGCACCTTTCTTCATGTTCGAATGATCCATTTTCAAAATATCTCTCACCACAAACTCAACCTCCAACTCACCAGCTTTCTCAAATACTAAGGTTACTTTACGGCGCTCCTTTGGTTTGAGCTGCTCTGCCAATGTAATAAACATCAGATGATAGGAGCCGGGTTTTAGTTCAACTGTTTCACCTGCGGGAATCACTAAACCATCTTCTAATTCAGCCATCTTCATAACGCCATCTTTCATAGACATCTCATGAATTTCGAATGCTTCAGCAAATGTGGCTTCCCCTGATACGAGGGTGTCATCTTCTGAACCATTATTGATGATTGTCATGAAACCGCCGCCGACAGGTGCTAATGGGGGGGTGCTTCGTGCGTATGGCGTGTCTATGATTAGGTCGCCAACTTTATAGGACTCCGCTATTGCCGTGGTGCTAAAAATTCCAAATAATAAGCACGTTAAGTAGTATTTCATTGTTGCTTCCTAAATTTACAGTCTGAAAGAGGTTTGAGATATCTGAATATAATCAGTCTTGTTATATCAGCTAAGTTTCTATCTGACTTGGCTGACAAAGTTTTGTTCAAGGAAATTTACTAAAGGTAGAGAGGAGGATTAAGTGAAGTCTTTAAGATTGACTGTAATATCTTTAATATCGGCTCTACTTGGGTTGTTGCCCACGGCAAGGATTTTACGTCCCATAGTGTAGGCAATTGGGTCATTCATTGCATCAACGGCCAGTAATTTGTCATTCTGATAATACCAGACGGACTGTGATCCTTCGCGCTTTCCAGGTCTAGTGACCGTTTCTGTATAGCCAATGTTAAGACCGGCTATTTGTAGTTTTGTTTTGAATTGATCAGACCAAAACCAAGGGATAGGTTGGTAACTCACTGTTTCACCAAGGATATCCAAGGCTGCGTTTTCTGCTTGATCGACAGCATTTTGCACAGACTCCAGTCGTATAAGCTGCCCCTGATAATTAAAACTTGCGCAGTCACCGGCTGCGTAAATGTTGGTGTCACTGCTACGACTTTGTAAATCAGTAGCGATGCCATTCTCAATCTTTAGCTCTGCATCGCTTGCCAGCTTGGTATTTGGTGCGACGCCTATGCCTGTGATAACAAAGTCGACGCTTAACTCTCGTCCATCGTTAAGCTTTGCTACCGAGACTCTGCCATCTTTATCCTGCAATGCTTCCAGTCCAGTATTCTCTAAAATTGTCACACCATTTTTCTGATGTAAGGTTCTGAAATAATCTGATGTCGCAGGTGCGGCCACTCGCTTCAGAATGCGATTAGCAAGTTCGATTACGGTCACCTGTAACCCCAGTCCTGCCGCCACAGCCGCAGCTTCAAGTCCAATATAGCCGCCACCAACGATGAGAAGTTTCCTACCTTGCTGAAACTCAGTTTTCATCTGATCGACATCCTGAAGGCTTCTAAGTGTGTAAACTCCGGGTAAATGCCCGCCTATTTTTTCAGGAAGCCTGTGAGGGGTTGAGCCTGTTGCTAACATCAATTTGCTGTAGTGAATCGTTTCGCCGTCGCTAAGTGTGACTTGCCTTGTATCCCTATCAATGTGGGTGGCTGTGATTGATAATTTAAAAGTCACCTCATTGTCGTCATACCAAGATTGTGGCCTTAATAATAGACGGTCTAAAGCGAGTTCGCCTGTTAAGTATTTCTTCGAGAGGGGCGGTCGCTGATAGGGCGGTGTAGCCTCTTCACCGATTAAAACTATTGGTCCAGAGTAGTTCCCGCCTCTGAGCTTGGCTATAAACGACGCAGCAGCTTGCCCTGCACCAACGATAACAATGGGATGGGTCATAACTAGTCCTGAAAAAGGCATAGGAGAAATAATTGGGTCAACGATATCAGAATTGTAGGTTTCAGCGAAAGAGAGCCCATTACTTATTTTATCTCTAGGTGGGGATAACTTAAGTTAGTTTGGTAGATGCAATCATGGCTGACTCTTTATTTTACACTGCTTCCGACTGTCAGTTAAACACTACCGTAATCCTTTGCTTAGCTTTTCACCCGTTGAAGGGTCGCTTAAGCTGAAATTAATCAAGGAAAACGAATGTGTTATTTACTTCTAAAGCAGGCAGACTAGGTTTGCCGTTGACACATTCTTGACAGCAAGTTAAGCCAGAGAAAGGAGTGTGTTTTGGGCTTTTCATTAGAAAAAATAATTGGTGATACAGAGTCTTATGCTGCGCCAGATCGCGCATTTATAGGTGCAATTTCAGGAATAGTGAAAAATTTCCCTTGGGAACGCTTTGAGAATTTTTTTGAGTCAAGGCCATTAATTGATGGGAGTGCTTTAGACCAGGTTTTTCTGCTTAGGGTTTTGGCGATTCAGGAGATTTTATGCTTGGATGATGAAGGTTTATTGAAGTGGCTTAAAAGTCAGATGTATTTATTTGCTTTCTTATCGCCCGGGTTTAAACCAAAAGTTCCCACAAAAGCGTTACTCAACAATTTCAGGAACAACTTGCATGATGCAAATCTTTTGGAGCCATTTCGATTACGCTGCCAGGATGTTATTTCGCGGCAAAGTGGTAGGCAAATCTCAGAAAAAAATGTGGGCCCATCAAGTTATCTAGAGGTGTTTGCACCTTCTCCCCTTGATCTATCGGAAAGCGGTATGATCAAAGGAATTGCTACTGATACAAAAGTGGAAATACAATTTGAAGATAAGTGGGTTATTTGTCCTAAATGTGAGTGCTCTGCACTACAACAACTTAACTTGGGTTCTAAATCGTCTGCTCTAAAGGCATGCTGTGAACAATGTGGTCATCAGTTTATAGTCTGATCATATCTAAGTTTTATTGGTTTAATTACTACATACAGATATCTTGAGCTAATTTATATCAGGATCTAACTCATGAGTTTGCCCGACAAGCCGTTGCAAGGTAGGGTGGCATTAGTCACCGGAGCCGCAAAACGTATTGGTGCTGAAATAGCGAGAGCCCTGCATGATCAAGGCGCGATAGTAATTATCCACTACGGGCGATCTTCTGAAGCAGCAGCTAGTTTAGTTGCTGAACTTAATGCTCTGCGAGCAAATTCATGTCACAGCTACTCCGTTATGTTGGGAAATGTCGACGGCTTGTCTGAAATGGTTAAGCAAATCACTATGTTAACCGGACGTTTGGATATTTTAGTCAACAATGCTTCCAGCTTTTATCCGACTCCAATCGGTGAAATAAGAGAGTCTGACTGGGAAAATCTATTTAATAGTAACCTTAAAGGGCCATTATTTCTAAGTCAGGCAGCTGCTCCATATTTAAAAGAAAACGCTGGATGTATTGTGAATATGGTGGACATACATGCTGAACGGCCATTGGCGAGTCATCCCGTGTACTGCTCAGCGAAAGCGGGGCTGGCTATGCTAACAAAGTCGTTGGCGCTTGAGCTTGGCCCGGATATTAGGGTAAATGGGGTAGCTCCCGGCATTATAATTTGGCCTGAAGGGGACCAAGATACAGCATTACAAGGAGACCTTTTATCCCGTACGGCGTTAAAGAAGAAAGGTAGTGTGAAAGACATAACGGACACAGTGTTGTTTTTGATCCGTGATGCACCATATATAACCGGCCAAATTATCAGTGTTGATGGTGGCCGTACAGTGAACCAATAGCTGATTATAGAATTATTAATTTATAGTCATGCGTTCCGTCGGGGTTGTCTTAGTCTTGACCCTTTCAATGGTGCTATACTTCCAGATAAACCACAATTATCAGACGTATACTGATAATTATGAAAGATAATAACTAAAGTTGGCGCTGATGAAATCTGAACTTAAAACCTATTCAAATATGCTGAAAAGCTTGTCACTAAGCCTGATTATTATGATTGGAGCTTCAGGCAGTCCCGTTTCAGCTGACAGTTATAACTTGAACCTTAGAGATGGTGACTTGCAAGCATTGGTTACCTTGATTTCGACAGCTACCGGGAAGAATTTTGTACTGGATAAACAGGTTCGTGGCCAGAAAATAACTATAATTACAGGTAGGGAGATCGACGAAAAGGAACTCTATGAAACGTTTCTATCTGTTCTGCAGGTGCATGGTTTGGCGGCTGTCGAAACGGGCGAGCTAATTAAAATAATCCCTCTGAACAAATCAAAATATCAGGCAGGTCCTGTCGAGGAAGAACTGACGGGAATCGCCAAAATCGATAAAAAAATTCTAAGAAAGCGGAAGAAACAAGGCCCAGATGCTTTAGTAAACAAGGTAATAAAAGCTGAACATGTTCCAGTAGCGAACATGGTACCAATACTCAGGCCGATGGTTTCACCTACTGGCCATCTACAAGGCTATGCACCTAGTAACAGTATCGTGGTTATCGATACGCGGGCCAATGTTGATAAAATATCGATGTTGGTGCGCCGACTGGATCGCCCTGATGAAGACGAGATGGACGTTGTTCCACTTAAGTTTGCCTCAGCAACAGAGCTGGTCAAAACCATACAAGGCTTGCAAGGTGCTGCTCAGCAAAAAGGAGTTGCCATCAAATACAAAGTGTCAGCAGACGTCAGGACCAATAGTCTATTAGTCAGTGGTAGTAAGTCTGGGCGTCAGCAGGTAAAGGGCATTATTCGTCAACTTGACCGCCCTAAGGTAAAATCGGCCGAAATAAGCACTGAAGTTGTATATTTACGTTATGCCAAAGCAGAAGATTTAGCAAAAGTATTGTCGGGCACCACTGCCAATATAGTGAGCACGGAAGCGACCGCTAAGGGGGGCGCAGGTACTCAGAAAGCAGAAATCACAATATTTGCTGATACAGCAACAAACTCATTGGTCATAAGAGCCGAGCCGGAAATACATAAAAACTTGCTGCAGGTCATTCGTCGTCTTGATGTTAGGCGTGCACAGGTTATGGTTGAAGCGGTTATTGCCGAAGTATCGGAGGACTTGTCTAAATCATTGGGTGTTCAATTAGGCGTTTTCAACTCAAGTGGCTCGACCGCACCGATTGCAGCAACTTCATACCCGGGTAGTGCATTTTCGCTTGCTGAGGTTGTTTCTGGCTCGTTACCTGCCGGCGTCGGTATGTTGTTAGGCATCGGCGGAGGAGAAGCTGGTTCGACGCAGTTTGGTGCGCTAATGAATGCGCTTTCTAGCGACGCTGCAACTAACATTTTATCAACACCAACATTGGTAACTATGGACAATGTTGAGGCCAGCATGGTAATCGGTCAGAACGTACCCTTCCTGACCGGTAGCTCGACAACTACCAATGGAGTAACGACGCCGTTTCAGACTATCGAAAGGCAAGATATTGGTATTACACTAAAAATAAAGCCGCAGATAAATGCAGGTAATAGCATGATGCTGCAAATAGATCAGGAAGTATCTAGCCTTGCGGCTAGCAACGCGAGTGCGTCAGATTTGATCACTAATAAGCGTTCATTCTCAACTCAAGTGATGGTTGAAGACGGACAGTTGCTAGTGCTGGGTGGGTTGATGGAAGATACTTACCGCGATACGCTCCAGAAAGTTCCCATTTTGGGTGATCTACCCTTCATTGGGAAAGCATTCAGAAATACTACGACAGTCAAGGCTAAACAAAACTTGATGGTATTCATTCATCCCATGATTATGCGTGATGGTGCGACTGGTGATATCTACACCAATCAAAAATACGATCGGATGGTTGGTGCTCAGGATCAGAGTAATGTGCTGAGTCGGGGGCTACTAAATCGCAGGGCTGCGCCTTTCCCGGTAAACTCTGAAGATCTGTTGTCACAGGGGGGGTCATACGAGACGGTTGAAGCTAAAAGACAGCGGCAGATGCAACTGGAAGCTGAAATGTATGAACGTCAAGCAAATGCCCAGACCTACGGCTATCAGGAGCAACCAGCGAATACTCAGGAATTTGCTTACCAAGAGCAAGCTCGCCCTAACCGTCCACTAACGTTGCAGGAGCGCCAGCAAATT
>CALAJG010000273.1 GCA_937923375.1 uncultured Leucothrix sp. | reverse complement strand
CTGGAAGCTGAAATGTATGAACGTCAAGCAAATGCCCAGACCTACGGCTATCAGGAGCAACCAGCGAATACTCAGGAATTTGCTTACCAAGAGCAAGCTCGCCCTAACCGTCCACTAACGTTGCAGGAGCGCCAGCAAATTGCTAGGCAGCGTGAAGTCGAACATCGAAGATTAGTAGAGGAGCGCCGCCGTCGAGCTAAACAAATCGAACAAGAGCGCCTCAATGCAAATGCACGCAGACGTCAGCAAGCGCAGCAAGTAAACCTGCAACGATTGCAACAAAACCGCCAACGTAAGTTGCAGAATTCTAACTAGGGTGAGTGGTTTTAGTCTATGAGCACAATAATGGATGAACAACCTGAAACGTTAGAAAATGACGCTGTTGTTGAGTTGCAGGACTTCCCATACATGTTTGCTAAACGTAATGGGGTGGTTTTGGATCTTGATGAGGACGGTCAGCGAGTTGCTTTTTTTCGCAGTAAGTTAACTCCTGCAGTGGCTAATGAGGTAAGTCGTTTTTTAGGCGAAAAGATCACCTTTAAGCCCCTTGAGAACCAAGCTTTTGATGCCTTGTTAGGTCAGCACTATGATCGTAGCGGCGCCGGAGCACGGGCGATGATGGACGACTTGGGTGATGAGTTTGACTTGAACGATATCGCCGACTCTATGCCAGAACCTGAGGACTTGCTGGAAGCCGAAGATGATGCGCCTATCATTCGCTTGATTAATGCATTGCTAAGCCAGGCGATCAAAGAGGGTGCTTCGGATATTCATGTTGAGACCTATGAGAACAGAATGCTCATCCGTATGCGGGTTGATGGAACTTTGCGCGAAGTGCTTGAGCCACCTCGGGCGATGGCTCCATTGATTGTATCCAGACTTAAAGTCATGGCTAAGCTTGATATCGCAGAGAAGCGCGTTCCTCAGGATGGTCGAATCTCTTTGAAACTCGCTGGTCGGCCGGTGGATGTTCGTGTATCCACATTGCCATCTGGTTATAACGAGCGCATTGTTATGCGTTTGTTAGATAAACAAGCGGGTCGTTTGAATCTTAAACACCTTGGAATGGATTTACAGACGGAGAACCGCCTCAAAACACTAATCCAAAAGCCACACGGTATTATCTTGGTAACCGGGCCGACAGGCTCTGGTAAAACCACTACGCTTTATGCTGCCTTGACGGATCTTAACGAAACGAGCCGAAACATTTTAACGGTTGAAGATCCTATTGAATATTATCTTGATGGTATTGGCCAGACACAGGTTAATACTAAAGTGGATATGAGCTTTGCACGTGGACTCCGGGCTATCCTGAGACAGGATCCGGATGTAGTCATGTTGGGTGAGATACGTGATATTGAGACTGCTGAAATTGCCGTTCAAGCTTCGCTTACCGGACATTTGGTATTTTCAACGTTACACACCAATACCGCCGTCGGAGCAGTGACCAGACTGCGTGATATGGGCGTTGAGCCATATTTGCTCTCATCGAGCTTGATCGGGGTCATCGCGCAACGCTTGGTGAGATTACTTTGCGATGACTGCAAAGTGGCCTATCAACCCAGCCCTCAAGAAGCTGAAATTTTGGGTTTACAGTCAGGTTTTGGTAATACCATTTATCGAGCTGCTGGCTGCTCGGCCTGTAATCAATCAGGTTATGTTGGAAGAAACGGAATTTATGAATTAATTGAAGTTGATGATGCCACTCGCAACCTTATTCATACTAGTGCGAGTGAAGCTGAATTAGAGCGGTTAGCTCGCCAAACCTCACCAAGTATCAGGCATGATGGTGCAAGATTGGTATTAGAAGGAAAAACCTCACTTGAGGAAGTATTAAGAGTGACGCGCGAAGAGCTCCAAGACTAAATGCCAGCATTTGAATATAAAGCTCTAAATGCAAAAGGGCAGGAAGAAACCGGAATTCTTGAAGCCGATACACCCAGGCAAGTCCGTCAAGTGCTGCGTGAAGGTTCATTGACACCTCTAAGCGTTGAGCAAGTCGAAAAAAATGAAACGGGTGATAGTCAAGACAATTTAAAAACGCGCCGTGCGGGAAATGTTAAAGCTGCTGATTTAGCATTGGTGACTCGGCAATTAGCTACTCTAGTGTCATCTGGCTCACCGCTTGAAGAGGCCTTAGGGATGACTGCGAAGCAAAGTGAGAGGCGTACAGTACGCCACGTCATGTCAGCAGTGCGCTCCCGTGTTCTTGAAGGACACAGCTTGGCATCCGGGTTAAAAACATACCCTTCAGTATTTTCAAACATGTATTCAGCAACGGTTGCCGCTGGTGAGCAGTCTGGTCATTTGGATGCGGTATTGGATCGTTTGGCCGACTACACTGAGTCACGTCAGGAAATACAGCAGAAAATGAGTTCTGCGTTGATCTACCCAGTTATTCTTGTAATTGTATCAATAGCTATAGTGGCAGGTTTGTTGGTATTTATAGTACCGAAAATCGTTCGTGTCTTTGAAAGCATGAACAAAGAAGTTCCTCCACTCACTCAGATAATGATTAACATCAGTGATTTTCTCAGTGCCTATGGGTTGTACCTCGTGGCTGGATTAGTTATTGCCTTTTTCTTATTCAAGCAGTTGTTAAAAATACCTGCTTGGCAGTTCCGTTGGCATAAATTTATGCTGAAATTACCTTTGGTTAAAAAACTTGTACGAAGTGCTAATACGGGGCGTTTTGCCAGAACATTAAGTATTCTGGCCTCTAGTGGGGTGCCAATTTTAGATGCAATGGCAATTTCTTCTAAAGTTGTCGAGAACCTTCCTATGCGACGCGCTGTCGAAGAAGCTGCACTAAAGGTTAGAGAAGGCACACCCATCCATAAGGCGCTTGAGCAATCCGGTTACTTTCCACCTATGACAGTTTATCTGATTGCCAGTGGAGAGAAGAGTGGTAAGCTTGACGATATGCTGGAACGCTCAGCTGTGCAGCAGGAAAGGGAGACGGATACGCTTGTTTCCTCAATGCTCAGTTTATTTGAGCCTATCCTGATTTTGGTAATGGGAATAGTCGTATTACTCATAGTTATGTCTATAATGTTGCCGATTCTAAATCTGAACCAACTGGGTGGCTAAGCTCACCTAGCTTTATCAAAATCAATGTGTTAGGAGCGTTAAATGAAGTCCTTTTTTAGAGGTTTGTGCCTTTTGTTGGCATTAATGGGCACTACTGCAACAGTAGTTGCAAAAGATACTGCGTCAGCTGTAAATAAATCAGAGTTTGCCAATAAGATTGTAAACCTTAATAAAGCGGATGCTAATACCTTACGCTATTACCTTAAAGGTATTGGTGAGGTCAAAGCAGATGCAATTATCCAATATCGTAAGGATAATGGTAAGTTTTCAAGTGTGGATGACCTATTAAAGGTTCCAGGCATCGGAGAGGCAACCTTCAAAGGACTTAAGAAAAATGTGTCGACTAGTCGCGGTGAGACGAACGCACCTAAGTTGCCTCAGTCGAGTACTGCTTCAAAGAGTAAATCCACCAGCTCATCGAAAACAAGCAAAAAGTCATCTTTATTCGGAACGTCAGGTGATGAAGACGATGCTAAAGACTCTTCCAAGAGTGCTCTGAAAGACACCTCTAAAAAGTCGAAGCTAAAATCTAGTAGCAAAGATAAATCATCAGATGATAAGGAATCCAAAAAGGACAAAGCCAAAGACAAAAAAGATGGTAAGAAAGCCGCTAAGGATTCAAAGTTGGATGAGAAATCGTCTTCCAAGAAAGAGTTAAAGGCTAAGACCAGTAAGAAGAAAAAGTCTGCAAAATGTGACCCCGCTAAAGACAAAAACTGTAAGTCAGAAGTAAGCAAGAAAGCTTCTAAGGCGGCCAAATCAAAAAAGGCTAAAAGTAAATCAACGGCAAAAAAGTCGAAGACTAAAGCAAAAAAATCTACGGCTAAGTCTAAGTCCAAAAAGAAAACAACAAAAAAATAAGCAGCTGAATTATCTGGCCTTTTAGTCGGATAAAAGCAACAGACTAGCCAGATACCTGTTTCAGGGTCTGGCTTTTTTACGTGTGGCTGATTAAGCTACACTAAACACTTTAAAATCAAAATAAGCAGATGAATATGAATATACTAGTGACAGGTGGCGCGGGTTATATTGGTTCCCATACTTGTGTAGAGTTAATCGAGTCTGGTTATACTCCAATTGTTTATGACAACCTTTCAAATAGTTCTACTGTCGCACTTGATCGTGTTCAGGAGATCACGGGCAAGACAGTAACCTTTATCAACGGGGATATCAGAGATACAGAAAAGTTGAAGTCGACTTTGGCTGACCATGATATCGATGCCGTTATTCATTTTGCAGGCTTGAAAGCCGTTGGCGAATCAGTTGCTGAACCTTTAATGTACTATGATAACAATGTAGCCGGAAGCGTTGCCTTATTTGAAGCTATGCAGAGCTGTGGCGTTAAGAAAGTAATCTTTAGCTCATCTGCAACAGTTTATGGTGACCCTGCATCGGTTCCGATTTTGGAAGATTTCCCAATTAGCGCAACAAATCCTTATGGTCAATCAAAGTTGATGGTCGAGGAGATATTGCGAGATTTGTATACCTCTGATAATAGCTGGAACATATCATTGCTGAGGTATTTTAATCCTGTCGGTGCTCATGAGAGTGGTTTGATCGGGGAAGATCCTAGCGATATCCCTAATAACTTAATGCCTTACATTTCTGGTGTTGCTGTAGGTAGATATGAAACGCTGTCTGTTTTTGGGAATGATTATTCAACAGAGGACGGCACTGGTGTACGCGACTACATTCACGTTGTTGATCTCGCTAAAGGCCATGTAAAAGCGTTGGAAGCATTTGCTAATCCTGCGGTGGATAACTTGTTTACTGTCAACTTAGGTACTGGCAAGGGTTATTCTGTACTCGAAATGATTAATGCTTTTGCAGCAGCTTCATCGAAAGAGGTTAGCTACAAAATTGTAGACAGGCGTCCAGGTGATATTGCTTGTTGCTATGCCGACCCCTCACTGGCTAAAAAGTTGCTGGGGTGGAAAGCGGAAAAAGACATTAAGGCAATGTGCGAGGATACTTGGAAGTGGCAGAGTAATAACCCGAATGGTTATCGATAAAAACTAAGAACAGTCCGATTCAGATCCTAAAAAAGAAAAAATTAATAAAAATAACAAAATAAAAAAGGGAATGCCTGATATGAAAATACCATTGTTATTATTGGTACCACTGCTAATGTCTATCGCTGGTTGTAGCGTAATTGGACAGCAAAAGAAGGAATCTAAAACATCAACCGCCCAAGATATACGTTCTATACAGGCCTTAAATCAAGACTTTGTAACAACTGGGACTAATCTTGGCGCTAATGATTTTGGTGTTCCGAAAGTAGGTGGCAGTCGTGGCCGTGATACCAGCCCTGCCCAAGCCTATGCCGCATTATCAAAGGTCCAAGGCACAATGATAAGTGAGCAAGACAAGCTTGATGTAACCGTGTTCAAAGTACCTGAGCTGTCAGCAACTGATCTGACGGTAGAGACTAATGGAGCAATTTCATTGCCGCTGCTTGGTAGTGTGGTAGTGAGGGGCTTGAGTATAACTCAGGCCGAGCAAAAAATTGCGGGCTTGCTCAGTCGCAGCTACATGCAAGACCCAAAAGTTACGGTTACTCGCAAAGAGCAGGCTTTCAAGCGCGTTACCGTTGAAGGTGCGGTGAGAACCCCGGGTGTATTTCCAATAACTGGTCGTATGACATTCCTTCAGGCAATCGCGCTTGCACAGGGTATTACTGATCTAGCTAATGACAAAGGCGTTATAGTCTTTAGAAATGGTCGTCAGTACGGTGTAAATCTGGACTTAATAAGAAACGGTAAAGCACCTGATCCAATTTTGCAAAACGACGACCGAATCGTTGTGCTTAAATCGGATAATAAGGTACTTGAGCAGAAGGTTATCGATTATCTTCCTGCACTATTGTCACCATTCTCACTGTTGCGTTAATGTAATAAAATAACCAGAGTGAGTCATAAATGAAGGGTCTGCTGAAATTCAGCGGACCCTTTTGGTAGAAAATAGACAAACTTCAAACGTAAACGTCTAGCGGATATTGATATGAATCTCATGACGCCGTAGGCCAGGAATGGTAAAAGGTGAGTCAAAGATTACAGAGCGTGGGGGTGAAGTGGCTGTTAGACGTTTTTGTCTGAGCCATTGTGTCAGCTGATCTGCTTTATTGTTGATTAGCCATTCGCTTCGATATCCCGAAAAAGTAATGACCGCAACTCTCATTCTGGGAAGAGTTTCAAATGTGATCATCGGGTCGACAGGTTTGGGCAACGTTGCCAAAGTGTATTGCTCTGGCATCGCCACTGAAGTGAGCCATACGCCGCCCAGAAATTCTTCATAATAGGGCGTGGTTAGCTCAATATTGGGTTTAGTGCCAGTGACTAATAATGGTGGGCCGAGATTAACGGTTTGCTGTGCAAGATTATTCCCTGAAACATAGTCAGTTAGACGTTTATAACCAGAACTTGTTGCTTTAAGATACCCGCCTTCGGACGCAGCTTGAGCGATGATAAGAGGCTCATAGAGTCTTATTTGATAAGTTCCATCACTGAACAAGGTGGCGTATAGAGCTTCCTCGCCTGTGCGCTGCCCCATAATACTGCACCCCGAAAGCAATAAGGTTACCAGTGCTGTTACTAATGTTAGTTTCATAATTTCCCGTTAATTCAGACCGACATACACAGGTATTTCAATTCGAGGTATTCTTCGATTCCATGGTGTGAACCTTCGCGACCTAATCCGGAGGCTTTGACCCCCCCAAAAGGGGCTACTTCGGTCGAGATCAGACCAGTATTGATGCCGACCATTCCGTAGTCTAAGGCTTCGGATACCTGCCATACGCGAGAAAGGTTATTGGTATAAAAATAAGCGGCTAAGCCAAATTCAGTATCGTTTGCTTGCGCAATGACATCCGCTGTATCAGTAAACTTAAATAGTGGCGCCATTGGTCCGAAGGTTTCTTCCCGAGCTACTCTCATGCTGCTGTCGACATTGGTTAGTACTGTTGGTTCAAAGAAGGTGCCGCCTAGCTTATGGGGCTTTCCACCCGTTAATATTGTGGCACCTTTCTCTACAGCGTCTTTTAAATGAGACTGGACTTTATCCACGGCTGCATCGCTGATTAGCGGTCCCGTGGTACTGCTTGCTTCCAAGCCGCTACCGACTTGTAGTTTTCCCACAGCCTCGGTGAGCTTGGCTGCAAAGGCATCATAAATACCTGCCTGCACATACAAACGATTTGCGCATACACATGTTTGGCCGGCATTTCGATATTTGGAAATCATTGCACCTTCGATTGCTGCGTCCAAGTCTGCATCGTCGAAGACAATAAAGGGCGCATTTCCACCAAGTTCAAGCGATAGCTTTTTTAGGGTAGGGGCTGACTGCTCCATCAGTTTAATACCGACAGGTGTCGAGCCGGTAAATGAAAGCTTTCGAACAATTGGGCTACTCGTTAAAACGCTACCAATTGCAATGGCATCACCAGTAACAATGTTTATAACGCCAGGTGGTATTCCTGCGCGGCCTGCTAGCTCGGCCAATGCCAAAGCAGAGTAGGGTGTTTCGGCAGCTGGTTTAATCACCATAGTACAACCTGCCGCCAGAGCAGCACCTGCTTTGCGGGTGATCATGGCAGCTGGAAAATTCCATGGTGTTATTGCGGCAGTAACTCCAATGGGTTGCTTTAGCACGATAATGCGTTTGTCAGGTTGGTGCCCGGGGATAGTTTCACCGTAGACCCGCTTTGCCTCTTCCGCAAACCATTCAATAAAACTTGCTGCATAGGCAATTTCACCTTTAGCTTCGGCTAAAGGCTTACCTTGCTCAAGGGTCATCATCAGGCCAAGGTCGTCTTGGTTTTCCATCATTAATTTGAACCAAGCCTGTAGCTTTACAGCACGTTCTTTTGCTGTGAGTCCACGCCATGAAGGTAGGGCGGCGTTGGCTGCATCGATAGCTGCTTGAGTTTCGCTTGCACCCATGTCTGGGACAGTGCCAAGGATATCGCCATTGGCTGGATTAGTGACGGTTATTGTCGACGTTGAGTCAGCATCTAGCCACTGACCGTTGATATAGCATTTTTCATGCAACAATGATGAATCCTGTAACTGCATTTTAATTTCCTATTGATTTGCCGTGCCCAAACGCTCGAGGCGCAATAATTAGCGCCTATTAAACCATAATTCGAAAGATAAATTTGAGGTGATAAGAGTCGGCAGCAGACAACAGTACATAATAGTACTTTTATACATCGCTCGCTGCCTTATGGAATTACTCTACTTCTGACAGATACGTGGAAATTGATTCAATCTCATCATCTGTTAGCGTGGAAGTCATGGCTTTCATCGCCGCAGTACCACCACCGGAACGAGTACCATCTTTGATCATTTTAATTTGAGCGACTAAATATTCTTTATTTTGCCCGTTTAATTTTGGATAAGTAGGAACAATGGGGGCTTTACCTTCATCACCATGGCAGGTAATACACGACTTAGCAGTGTAGAGGGATTTGCCATCGTCCGCAGCTATTGCCGAGGAAGTCATGGCTACATTTAAAGCAACTACTAGCAGAGGGATACCCGCGATTATCTTAGAATTCATATTATTAACCTATCTGATTAAATTAAATGAAGAGGCGTTTAGCCTACAACAGTTAGATGATCTTCTGAATTAATCACTGGGTCAATATCAATGAAGAAAAAAGCCAGGCCCATTATTTAATATAATAGGCCTGTCATTATTTACGTTATTCAGCTGCTTGAGTTTCGGCAAGTAAATCCAGGATCTGAGTAGCGTAACGACGTGACAAAGTAGTGAAGGTAATTCCATCGTCCGTTGACTGGTTAAGAGGCCCGGGGGCAGGATCCATTACAATCGCTATTGCACCCGCTGCTTGGACCTTACCGATCAATGTCTGCATACGGTCTTTGTATTGTTCCTGGGTAACGCCATCAAAGAAGTCGTTAATGCTGCTATTGATCCAAACGTAATCAGGATTGTGAGTATTAATTGCATCATCAACTCTACCGAGTAAGCCACAAAGACTATGGCCACCGATACCCTCATTCTGAATGACAGAACCACTGGGCAATCTCTCTAACAATCGGTTTTGGAAAGGTGTCTCTCCATTTCTTCTAAACCAGCTATCTCCCAGTAGTAGATGAACCTTGTTAGGCTCAAGGACGCTGTAAGCGGTGTTGAATCCAAAGTCCGCGAGTGCTTTAAAGCCAGCTTCATTCGCATGTGACGCATCATCATAGAAGTTCCATAAGCTGGTGTTATTGGCTGCTAAATCGAAAAGCAAAGGATCTTCCAGCGTTATAGAGTTGCTACTGAGGTTTACGACTTTTCCAACGCTGTATCTATTGTTAGTGCCTAAGTAGGACAGTAACTGTCCATTGACTAAGCCAACAGTTGAGTCAACCGTAATTACAGTTGCGCCTGCTGCTGCAGGGGCCGTAATGTTCAGAGGTAATAGCCCGCCGGATTCACCTGCTAAAAATGCACCTTCGTACAATAGTCCATAAGTTAACTGGACACGTACAAACTCATTTATTTCGCTGGGATTTGCTTCGCAATTAACGATGTCAGTAGAATCACCACCGTCACCACCGTCACCACCGGTGTCTTTGTCATCATTTTTATCGTCATCACCGCCATCACCGGAGTCTGTTACAACTACAACGGTAGTAGGTGCATGGCTATCATTTTTTTTGTGGTCATCGTGTAGATAACATCCTGTCAGGGCGAGCAGACAATACGAGAAAAGTCCAATTAAGAGTATTCTGTTCATAAATACATCCTCTGTATTTTTATTAAGTGACCAGAGTAATATATTGAGAGACGTTCGGTAGTAAGTGGAAGGGAGGAAGGGCGTAGAAAATGAGACAGGGGGTTAAAAGTAACGCTTCATCGGTTTAACGATGAAGCGTTATTTGATAAGACGAATACTCTTATTTTATGGCTCTTGTGTGTCATTGAATAAGTCTAGTAATACGCCTGAATAACGGTAAGAAAGGTTTCTCCTAGTGTCACTGCCGCCGCTATCATTGCCGCCTGAAGGGGCAGAGTCGTAGACTATCGCCTTTGCACCAAGCGCTTGAATTTTAGAGATTAGGTACTGTATTCTCGTTTTAAAATCTGCAGAAGATACACCTGCAAAGTAGTCATTTATACTGCTGTTGACCCAGACATAATCAGGATTGTTTGGCGTGACATCAGTATCAAATCGATTGATAAGATCACACAGGGTGTTTCCTCCAATACCCGCATTAATTATGTTTGAACCGGGTAGTCTAACATTCAGTTGCTTTTCAAACTCATCAGAACCAGAAGGTTGTTCATCGTCAAACCAACTATCACCTAGCAAAACATGCGTTTGGCCAGCTGCAATCGGGAACGCGCTGCGCACACCAAAGTCTGCAACTGCCCTGTACCCGTTTTTATTTGGGTGGGTTGGATCATAGTAAAAGTTTGAAATTTTACTCCCAGTAGAAATCGCAGTTTCCAGTCCTGCGCCAGAGGTTATTGTGACCTTGTCCTCGAAAACCTCTCCGATTTCAGCAACACGATTATGACCATTGGTACCTACATAGGTAATCAGCTGACCCGGTTTAAGCAGCACGGTTGAATCCAAACTAAGTTCGGTAGCGCCTTGGATTGCATCCGCTGTCACGGTTAGGGTATCTAAACCGCCTGTTTCCCCTGGAATAAAAGAAGCGTCACTTAATAAGCCGTAGTGAAGCTGCACTCTTACAAATTCAGTGATAGCGTCTGGGAAGGCTTCACATGCTGAAGCAGTATCAGTGCCCGTATCCGTAGTTGGATCAGAATCCGAGCCAGTATCAGTGTCTGTACCCGTGTCCGTGGTTGGGCCAGAATCTGTACCGGTATCAGTACCGGTATCAGTACCAGTGTCCGTGGTTGGGCCAGAATCTGTACCGGTATCAGTACCAGTGTCCGTAGTTGGGCCAGAATCCGTACCAGTATCAGTGCCTGTGTCCGTGGTTGGGCCAGAATCTGTACCGGTATCAGTCCCCGTGTCCGTAGTTGGACCAGAATCCGTACCAGTATCCGTGTTTGTGCCGTTACTTGTTTCAGTATTAGTGACATTTACCACTCTAATTACAGTGACTGGCGGTGTCGTAACAATAATACTGGTCGGTGCATGGCTGTTTGTCTGGGTTGTTGTGGACGTAGCGTCACCCGTATGACTTGAGCTGTATGTACCTGATTTTAAATCAACACTTTCTTTGCAGCCACTTAGTGCGATGACACTAATGGTAAGTAGTCCTGCTGAGAAAAAATTATTCATCTGGTAAATCTCCTAATATTCATTATCCGTTCAGCTAAAAGCAGCTTAAAGCAGGGTTTTGCCGTTTTCATGCGCAACAGGGAGCAAGGGTGAGGAACCTTTGATGAGAGGAAATTGTTCAGATTTGTTAGGAGAAATGGGGTAGCAAAATTCCGATCAAAGGATTAAGCAATCTCAATCAATAGCGTTTGAGAACATTGAGAAAGAAAATATTTGTTCGAAAGTTAGAAAACCTGTTTTCCCGTATTGTGAGATGGGATATCATGATGTGAAATCGATTTATGGATGAGAAAAACACATTATGACTAGTAGAATACAACAAGGTGGACTTCAGATTGCCAGCTCCTTACATGCTCTTGTGGAAAAAGAAGTGCTTCCGGGGACTGGGATCGATAACGATACGTTTTGGCATTCCTTCGAAAGTATACTTAACGAACTAGCGCCTAAGAACAAAGCTTTATTAGAAAAGCGCGATGCTATTCAGGTCAAAATGGATCAGTGGTACAAGGATAATGCAGGCCCAATTCAAGATATGCCTGCCTACAAATCCTTCCTGACTGAAATTGGTTATCTAGTCGCTGAAGGTGACTCCTTCAGTATTAATACAAATAATGTGGATGAAGAGATCGCTACGATTGCTGGTCCGCAGTTAGTTGTACCGGTCAATAATGCTCGATTTGCGCTGAATGCTGCCAATGCACGTTGGGGTAGCTTGTTTGATGCGCTCTATGGTACCGACGCTATTCCCGAAGTGGATGGCGTTGAAAAAACGGCGAGCTACAACCCCGTCAGAGGTGATCAGGTTGTAGCAAAAGCTCAAGCATTCTTAGATCAGGCTGTACCGCTTGCTTCAGGTAGCCACAAAGAGGTGGCTAAATACTCGTTAGACGGAAATGCAATTAAGTCTTTGTCTGTGACGCTGGCCAATGGCGAGACTACTGGTCTCAAATCGCCTGATCAGCTGGTTGGTTTTGAAGGCGGAGATAGCCCGTCAAAACTCTTACTAGCCAACAATGGCCTCCATATTGAAATTGCGATAGACGCTGATTCTTTGATTGGAAAATCAAACCCGGCGGGCGTGAAAGATGTGGTGCTAGAATCAGCGATGAGCACTATTATGGACTGCGAAGACTCAGTGGCGGCGGTCGATGCTGAAGATAAGACGTTGGTGTATCGCAATTGGCTAGGCCTGATGAAAGGTGATCTACAGGATACCTTTGAGAAAGCGGGCAAACAAATGACTCGCAAGATGAATGCAGACCGCCATTTCACGGCTGTAGATGGAAGCGATCTGACATTGCATGGTAGAAGTCTACTGTTAGTAAGAAACGTTGGTCACCTGATGACGAACGATGCTGTGCTAGACGCGGATGGCAATGAGATACCTGAAGGGATTATGGATGCGATGATTACCGCTGCATGTTTCAAACATGATGGCGGTGAAATCAGCAACAGTCGTCAAGGTAGCATGTATATCGTAAAGCCAAAAATGCACGGGCCGGAGGAAGTTGCATTTGCCAACACATTGTTTAGCCGCGTTGAAGATGCCTTGGGTTTAGCGCCAAACACCATGAAAATTGGTGTGATGGATGAAGAACGTCGTACTACGGCTAACCTTAAAGAGTGTATCCGTCAGGTAAAAGATAGAATCGTCTTCATCAATACTGGCTTCCTTGATCGCACGGGTGATGAAATTCACACTAGCATGGAAGCGGGTCCTTTCCTGCCCAAAGATAGTATTAAAGGGGAGCCTTGGATTGCTGCATACGAAGATTGGAATGTGGATATCGGTTTGGAGACAGGATTCAGTGGAAAGGCGCAAATAGGTAAAGGCATGTGGGCTATGCCGGATGAAATGGCCGCGATGTTGGAAGCCAAAATCGGCCACCCGAGTGCGGGCGCTAACTGTGCTTGGGTTCCATCGCCAACCGCTGCTACGTTGCACGCAACGCACTACCACCAACTGAATGTCTTTGCTAAACAGAAAGAATTAATGAATCGTCAGCGAGCAAATCTGGATGATATTCTTACCGTGCCTCAACTGGGTGACACTAAGTTGAGTGAGGAGCAGATTCAAGCTGAGTTGGACAACAATGCACAAGGCCTATTAGGCTACGTTGTGCGTTGGATTAACCAAGGTGTAGGCTGCTCAAAAGTACCAGATATCAATAATGTAGGCTTAATGGAGGACAGGGCGACACTGCGTATCTCCAGCCAGCATATTGCTAATTGGTTGCATCATGGCATCTTAAATAAAGCGCAGGTAATGGAAACTCTGGAACGCATGGCAGCGGTAGTAGATAAGCAAAATGCTGGCGATGCAGGCTATATTCCTATGACGCCTAATACAACAGATAGCATTGCTTTTAAAGCCGCATGTGACCTTATCTTTGATGGTACCTCGCAGCCAAATGGCTACACAGAGCCACGCTTGCACGCGAGGCGCAGGGAGTTTAAGCAATCAGTCGCGTAAACACTGACAGTAAGGCTAAATCGGGAGGCTCGGTTCAGTCATTAGACCGAGCCTTCTTGTTGTTGAATCAATTAGCGGCCTCCAAAACCGATTCAGGGATGAGTTTAGCCGAGCTGTCGGCTGAGTCAGGTTTAGCAAACTCCACGACCCATCGTTTACTAGTCAGCATGAAGTATCTTGATTATGTTGAATATGATGCAGATCTGGGCTTATGGAGTATAGGCGTCAAAGCCTTCTCGGTAGGGAATGCTTATTTGCGTAAGCGTGACTTCATTACACAATCAAGGCCCTACATGCGCGAGCTAGTCGCTGAAACAGGCGAGACCTCAAATATAGCTGTGCTCAAAGGTGATAAACACGTTTTCGTTGGTCAAATCGAATGCTTAGAAGTCATGCGAATGGTCGTGCAAATTGGTAGCGAAGGTCATTTGCATGCGGCAGGCGTTGGAAAAGCCTTGTTGTCTGCACTACCTGAAGATGAGGTGCGAGGGATTGCTGAACGAACCGGTTTAAGCAAATTGTCAGCTAAAACCATCACCACAATTAATGGCTTACTTAAAGAGTTGGATAAGATTAGGCAGGCGGGTTACTCGTTTGACGACGAAGAGCAAGCCAATGGTCTGCGCTGCATTGCCAGTAATATCTATAATGAATATGGTGAGGCCATAGCTGCAGTTTCAATCTCTGGGCCAACCGTCAGATTGTCAAATGATCGGATTGAAAAACTAGCTGAAATCGTTAAGAAAAAAGCGGAGGCAATTACGTATGTTATTGGCGGTAGAATACCTGATTGAAGAGTATAGCGGTGTCACAGATCAAGGCGGTGTGAGAGTTTGTGTCGCCTCCCACACCAGCTGAAACAATTAATCCTGACGAGCAGTTACTTCCAATAAGTGATAGCCAAACTGAGTCTTAACTGGCCCTTGTACTTCACCCACTGGCGCACTAAACACAACCTGATCAAACTCAGGAACCATTTGGCCAGGGCCAAAATTACCTAGGTCACCACCATTACCGCCGGATGGACAGCTAGAATGCTCTTGAGCAAGCTTGGCAAAATCAGCGCCGCCCTCGATGTCAGTTTTCAGTTTTTGGCAAGCTTCTTCAGTAGAAACAAGAATATGTCTGGCGTTAGCATTAGCCATGAGTAAGTCCTTATGGGGAAATATAAAAAATAGACGATAAAAAGTGGAAAATAACCGCTTTTAAGTACTGATG
>CALAJG010000272.1 GCA_937923375.1 uncultured Leucothrix sp. | reverse complement strand
AACGTCGACGCAAATGAAATTAACAAGTTTGATGCCATCGCTAATCGATGGTGGGACGTTAATAGTGAATTTAAACCATTACACCAAATCAACCCGCTACGCCTCAACTATATCGAAAAACTTGCTGGAGGCTTGTCTGGTAAGCAGGTCATCGACATTGGTTGTGGTGGCGGCATTTTGTCGGAAAGTATGGCGCTGAACGACGCGAAAGTAACGGGCATTGATATGGCAGAAACGCCATTATCGATAGCTCAGCTACACAGCCTCGAGTCCAGCGTTGAAATAGATTACCAACAAATTACTGCTGAAGAAATGGCTGAACGAAATCCTGCACGTTACGACATAGTTACGTGCATGGAAATGTTAGAGCATGTTCCAGATCCTGGTGCTATTATTTCTGCGTGTTCAGCACTTGTTAAACCCGATGGACATATTTTCTTCTCCACTATCAATCGTAACCCTAAAGCGTTTGCTTTAATGATTGTCGGTGCGGAATATTTTTTGCAAATGGTACCTAAAGGTACCCATGAGTACGCAAAATTTATACGTCCATCTGAATTAGAAAGCTGGGGTAGCAACAGCGGCCTAAAATTGGAAGATATAACAGGGATGACTTATAACCCTATTTTCCAAAGTTATAAACTCGGTAATGATGTAGATGTGAATTATCTGATGCATTTTACTAAAGACAAACTATCGTGACGGCTTACATTTAATAATAAGGTTAGTCACTTTTTTCAAATCTCTATACTTGGCCGGTAGTATTTTAACCAAGGAAAAAATTGTTATGATCAACACTTTTAGTAAACGATTCTTTTTAGCATTTTCGATGATGGCGATCCTGTTCCTTTCGGGGTGTGCAGTCAGATACGATAACGTCAAACTAGATCCCACTACTAAGCGTACTGTAATTACTAAGATGGATTCTAAGACTGCTTCTGAAATAGCAAATGTCACTAGAGCATTGATGCAGCTTGGTCCGAATATCGATCCTGCAGAAGCCCGACTTCTAGCACATGAAGCTGTTGCCTATCCTCGCGTTTTGGCTAATCAATACAAACTAGTCAAACCTGCTTATTGGCAAAATGTTTTGGTTAACTATGGTTACAGAGACAACGGCCTTTGTTGGCAGTGGACACGCGACATGGCAAAGCACATTCAAGCTCGCAAGTGGAAAAGCTTCGATTTCTTCCATGGAACAGCCAATCGACGTCGGTATAATGAGCACAATTCTTTAGTCGTTACCGCCAAGGGAAAGACAGTCAGAGAAGGTTTACTGCTTGATCCTTGGAGACACTCTGGAAAACTTTACTGGACAATGGCAAAAGACGATCCGAAATATTACTGGACACGCTTCACTAACTAATTCACGACTATTTGTTTTACTAAAGGGGCGTTTGCTACCCCCTTTACTATTTTGTCAGTACTGCTAATCCTATCTAGAGTTGATTAAAGGTTCGGAGATAGCAGAATGGCTGAACGAAATCTTGCACAGTACGACATAGTTAATTAAACGCACGAAAATGTTAGAGCATGTTCCAGATCCTGATTCTATAATTGAAGTATGCTCTACTGTGACTTCCTATATTTAACAATAAGTCAGTCACTATTTAAACCCCTCTACTTGGCCTGTAGTATTTTAACCAAGGAAAATTTGTTATGATAAACACCTTTAGTAAGCGATTCTTTTTAGCATTTTCGATGCTGGCAATTCTGTTTCTTTCGGGATGTGCCGTCAGGTATGACAACGTCAAAGTGGATCCAACTACTAAGCGTACGATAGTTACCAATATGGATTCCAGAACTGCTTCCGAGATAGCTAATCTCACAAAAGCATTGATGAAGCTTGGGCCCAATATTGACCCTGCAGAAGCCAGAGTTCTGGCGCATGAAGCCATTGCATATCCCCGCGTGTTAGCCAATGAATATAGATTAGTCAACTCTCCCTTTTGGCAGAATGTCATGGTTAACTACGGGTTCAGAGAAAATGGTCTTTGCTGGCAGTGGACACGCGACATGTCTAAGCACATTCAAGCGCGCCAATGGAAAACCTTTGACTTCTTCCATGCATCAGCTAATCGACGACGCTATAACGAGCATAACTCGTTAGTCGTTGCGGCTAAGGGCCAAGGTGTGAGAGAAGGTTTACTGCTTGATCCCTGGAGAAATACTGGTGAACTTTACTGGAAGTTGACAAAAGACGACCCTAAATATTACTGGACACGTTTCACTAACTAGTCAACGCTTGTTGTTGAGTTATTAAAGGGAGCCGTAGTGGCTCCCTTTTTATATGTCAAACATGGTTTTGTTATGTCGATCCCAAGAACGGTCAGTCTTCTATTATTCGCGTTATTTTTGAGTGCATGCTCTAAACCTAAAAGCGAATACCAAAACCTTTCTGAAAAGCCGCCACTTTCAGTCATTCCCTATAATAATACCATTAGCGAATCGGTCATTCAAACGCGTCTGAGCATTCCGTTGGACCGTTTACAAGAGCGTCTTGAAGCCGACCTTCCACAATCACTTTATAACGATCCCGGCAAAATAAAACAAAAGTGCATACGTATTTTTGGTAAAGACCTGTGTGAGACTTATCAAGTCGGGGGCTGGGCTCAGCGAACCGGCCCTATCCGACTCATTCCGCTAAATAATGGTTTTTTACGGCTTACTATACCGGTGCAATACAAATTAAAAGTGCAAGGAAAAGGCAAAATCGTCAAAGAACTACTGAGAAATATTGATTTTAAAACCGCCTCTTTTACCGTGATTGCTGACCTACAGCCACGAGTAAACAGGAACTGGCAGCTACAGCTTGCGGCTAAATCAAGCATCCAATGGAATGAAAGCCCTCGAGTTAACGTTTTAGGCGTTGATATCGACATCCAACGTAAAATTGAGCAGACTATTCAAAAAGCGTTAAATAAAGCGCTGATAAAACAGCAGCAAAAAATGGCTCAAGATAATCGGCTCAGACAACGGATTGAGAGCTTTTGGTTTACACTTCAGCAACCTAGAAAATTAAAAGGTCCTTTCACACTTTGGTTAAAAGCAAACCCTCTAGGGATAAGTGTATCTACTATTCGTATCGATTCGAACGCTATACAAGTCGATCTGTCATTACGAACAACGCTTACTACCTCTGGCAACTCAAACAACCTCACTAATCAACCGAAACCGTTACCGCTACTCACTGACAGAACTCCGGCTAGCCCTGCTATTCGCATCAGCCTGCCGCTTGCGATAGCTTATGATGATCTCGCCGCAAGCTTACAAAAACGCTTAGAAAATAAACCGCTTGAATTCAAACAGGGAAAAACCAGTATCAGCGTTAACTCCATAGCGATTTATCCAAATAATGACCGTCTGGTGCTTGCCGCTAAAGTCAGGTTAAGCGGCCTCGCGGATCTTCTGACTAGCGATGGGGAAATTTATATTTCGGGAAAGCCGATAATTGATAACCAAAAGAAAGTTCTCCAGCTGACCGAAGTAGCCTTCAGCCGTCAGTTAGACAGTGTCTTTTGGAACACTGCCACCAACTTGCTCCATGACCAGTTGTTATCAGGCTTGCAAAGTGCCTTGGTCTATGACTTTTCTCAACGTTACGAGGAATTACACCAATCAATTAATCAGCAACTGCAAAGCCAGAAAAATGAAAAGATCAAACTCAATGGCCAACTCTATGGTTTGCAGATAAAACAAGTCCAGCCTGACCTTGAAGCGCTGCGGTTGATACTGGAAGCTCAGGGCGAGGTGAACCTGGAAATGACTAACCTATAACTCTGGGTTCAGCCTCAAGCGTTATATTAAACTTTTTACGTACCGACTCTATTACTTTTTCAGCCAAACCCCAGAGTTCTGCACCACTGGCTTGACCATGATTGACCAGCACCAGTGCGTGCTTTTCATAAATTCCAGCATCGCCCTGTCTAAATGCTTTCCACTGACATTGGTCAATTAACCAGCCTGCGGAAGTCTTGGTCAACTCACTCCCACCTTGCTGTGGATAACCGGGAATATCGGGAAACTTACGTTTTAGCGCCCGCCACTCTTCATCGGAAATAATAGGATTTTTAAAGAAACTCCCAGCATTTCCAATGACTGAAGGATCCGGCAATTTGCTTTGACGCAAGCCAATCACCAGATCACTAATTAGCTTCGCAGATGGCTCCTGACCAGCCAAAGCTGCCTCAACGCCTGCATAAGCCGTCACCCACTCCGGTTTTTTCGGCAAACGGAATGTAACTGACTCAATCAACCACCGGTCAGACGGCTGGCGCTTAAAGAAGCTATCGCGATAGGCAAATTGGCAGTCTTTATTACTGAAGGTTTTGCTTTCCCCAGTATCTAAATCTATCGCCTCCAGGCTATGCAAACGGTCACCTAGCTCAACGCCATAAGCCCCGATATTTTGCATGGGAGCCGCACCAACGGTACCCGGTATCAGCGACAGGTTTTCTAAGCCTGCAT
>CALAJG010000271.1 GCA_937923375.1 uncultured Leucothrix sp. | reverse complement strand
TTCCAGGCTGTGGTTGTTATGCGGTGAACGCGGTTGGAAGGACCTTATGGAATGTGTTTCCTAAAATTCATTCCGATGACAAGTTTGTCCGGCTGCTATTTAAACACAGGCAACGTAAGCAGGTGCAGGCAAAGTACTACTGGCCATTACCTCAGGGCTTTTTAACTCTAATTAACATCCGCACACGCTGGACCCGTGGAAACCGCCAGTTAGCAAACTTACATCCTGAGCTTTCTGTTAATGACAGCAAACGGTTTGAGTGGGACTTTCGTTTCATCCGGCACATTCTCAGCAACCCGGTTGCAACCCTTATCTTTGCCAGTATTTATGGCATTTCTACTTTGCGCGCTTATCAAGGTCAAGCACATTTACCCATTAACTGGAGTCGTGCGCGTTAATAAACAACGCCCAGATTGTTATATATCGACATCTATTTCAACGTTTAAAAGGATTTAAGCAGTGAGCAATCAGCAGCAGCAAAAGATTTTAGTAACTGGGTCGAGTGGACTAATAGGCAGCCAGTTAATCCCTGCATTACAAGCAATGGGCTATGCCACAGTGGCTATGGATAATCGCGCGACTAATGCTTCGGATTATGGAGACATTTGCAACGATCACGCATTATTAGAAAAGGTTGCTGGCTGTACTGGTGTAGTGCATCTGGCAGCGATATCCCGCGTCGCTGTAGCACATCGTAACCCCGAATTGTGCATGCACACTAACTTTGAAGCGTCAAAAAACTTAGCCACACTAGCGAAGCAAGCTGGAGCGAAATGGTTTATTTACGCTAGCAGCCGTGAAGTATACGGTCACGTCAAATCAACACCGGTGACTGAAGCTGTGGGTCTTAACCCGGTGAATGTGTATGGTGAGGCCAAACTTAGATCAGAGACGTACATCGATGGATTAGCTTCTGTTGACTTTAATCCTGCTATTGTGCGGTTTTCCAATGTATTTGGGGTGACTAATGATCACGTAACCCGAGTGATACCAGCGTTTGTACATGCTGCATATCGCGGTGAAAACTTGAAAGTGGAGGGGGGTGATAATGCGTTCGATTTTACGTTTGTTGATGAGGTGGTCAAGGCGCTGGAATTGCTGATTGATGAGCTGCAACAAGGTAAAAAGTTTGAACCGATGCATTTCACTACAGGTCATGAAACGAGCTTAATAACTTTAGCTTCAGACATCATTGACCTATTCCAAAGTCAGAGTCGCGTAATGCACAAATCACCAAGGGATTTTGATGTGTCTCGGTTTTCAGGAGATGCAAGATTGGCGTATAGGCAAATTGGTTGGCGACATGAAGAGCAGCCGTTGCGGTACTTTTTAAAGAAATACGCGCAGCGACTGAAGTTATTGAAGGCTGACAGTAGCCCCCGAGTCCTAGCTAGGGTGCGTTCCCAATCACGCCCGGGATACTTGCATCCTCAACCAGTAGATTAAGTGTCAGAGCCTGACTAGCCGGGAATTAAAAATATATGATGCACACCTTGGGTTGCCGTCAAGTTAATATCTTTAGTGACCACCTTACTCCCCTGAGTCGCGGTAGTTCGATACTGTCCAGCGGGTAATCTAAATAACTGAGTCGTAACATTCTGCACATTACGAACCGCGTCTCCGTTGATTTTGGTGATATTAAAATCAACGGCTACCGGCCTTCTACCTTGTTCTGTTGACGCTGACAGACGCAAGCTTCCTAAGCCCGATGAGTTAGCGGGTGGTGTTGAGACAGACGGAGTAGCCGGTGGCGTTGTCGTTGAACCGCTATTGGCTGCAGGCATCAAAAAGATGTGATGAATGCCTTGGGTGGCAGTAAGGTTGATATTGGCTGTTTCAATAACGTTACCGATTTTAGCTGTAACTTTGTAACGTCCTACCGGAATACGAAAGGCCTGAGTTTTAAGGTTATTCGCGATCTCTACCAGATTATTATCGATACCTTCAATCAAGAAATTCGCATTAACAGGTCGTCGACCAACTTTACTAGAAGCGGAAAGACGTAAGCTACCTAGTGTCGTTGGGCTACCCGGTGTGGGCGGTACCGGAGGCGTTGGCGTACCGCCAGCTGCAGGCATCAAAAAGATATGATGTATTCCCTGTGTAGCATTAAGATTGATGGTGGCGGTTTCAGTCACATTGCCAATTTTAGCCGTGACCCTATATTGGCCTACTGGAATTCTGAATGCCTGAGTTTTAACATTGCTGGCTCGCTCAACATCATCCCCGTTTAATTTCTCAATCAAAAAATCCGCATTAACCGGACGACGTCCAACTTTAGTAGACGCTGAAAGTCGTAAACTACCAAGGCTTCCAGACGTACTTGGTGGTGTAGTTGGAGTCGGAGGTGTTGGATTTACTGCCGCACTAAAGTCCACATTCATCGCACTCATGTAGGGCATCGCTTGAATCTTTCGATCCTCTACTGCCTTGACGAACGTATCGAACACCAATTTTTTTGTCGAACCATCCCTCAATTCATTGGTGTGAACAAAAATCGTTGATGAATATCCTGCAGCATTGCGTTGACTAGTGTAAGCAAAGGCCCGGCTCACTGAGTTCATTACCATCACTGGAGTGTTTTTGGGGTCATCGGTACCAGCAGCCCAAGCGCTAAGAATACCACGGGCATATTTGATACCGCTGAAAGTGATACCCGGCATAGGGCCAGCACCTGCACCATGGTATGAAAGCACAGCAGGGAAAGTGCCAGTCACGTCTTTGATGATATTTCGGATTGTGGTGTGTACGCGATTTTGCTCCGCTTGCGTGTGGCCAGCGGGAAGGGGGTGCACACCAAGCGTGACTAAGTTGGGTGCCAGCTGGTAGATCAGACGTGCATTATTGCGATCATACTCGTAGTTATTGCTGGGGTTGGTCGCCTGTATGAAGAGTGCGACCGGAATATTTTTATCGACCAGAAATTTAACGACTTCGTAGGTGCTACAAATGTCGTGATCACCGGCGTGGATGTGGTCGATAGTGAAAACTACCCGATCTAACACCGGTGGTTTAGCTGCAAAATTGTATTGTTCTGTTACGTTGGAAAGTCTATACGTTGCCACAAATGACCTCAATATCGTCTGGAACTATTGTTCAGACAGCAGATCCTGGCCGGAGGGTTATCTAGATATTTTAGGACTGCTGACACCTCAGTTGCGGTTTCTGCTGACTCACGGGGATGAGACTTTGCAAAATACACAACCATCATATTTAATAGTAGTAGAAAACCACTTTAAAATCTCTACTGAATTACTATATTAAAAAAATTTAAAAATTAAGCAAACTGACTTAATTTTATACAATCACTATCAGGGCAGCCATGATTTCAATCAACCAAACCTTCGATTCAGGCAATATTGAAGTGCTTGATGCATCAGATGCATCCGCTATACAACTGCAAATTCGCACCGATACCCGCGCAGAATTTTTCCAATGGTTCCATTTTCGGGTGAGTGGTGCGCGTGATACGGCTTTGTCCATGACGATTAACAATGCCTCAAAGGCCGCTTTTACCGGCGGTTGGGAAGGTTATGAGGCATTAGCTTCTTATGATCAGCAGGAGTGGTTTCGAGTGCCAACTGACTATAAAGATGGCCAGCTGGTAATTACTCATGAGCCAGAATGTGACTCAACTTATTATGCTTACTTTGCTCCGTATAGCCTGCAACGCCATCAGGAGTTGGTTAGTCAAATGCAGTGTGACAACTTGTGTAACCTCGAAGTAGTTGGCCAAAGCCTGCAAGGACGCGATCTTGATCTATTGCGTATTGGCGACGATGATGGCACTAAAAAACGCGTCTGGGTGATTGCCCGCCAACACCCCGGTGAGTCAATGGCTGAGTGGTTTACAGAAGGTTTATTGTTACGCTTACTAGATCGTGATGATGCCTTGGTTGAAAAGATGCTGTCTACCATGGTTTTTTATGTGGTGCCTAACATGAACCCCGACGGCAGTACCTTAGGGAACCTACGTACCAATGCCGCAGGCGTCAACCTAAACCGCGTTTGGGGCAAGGCTGACACTGACACTTGCCCCGAAGTGTTTTATGTCCAACAAAAGATCGAAGCCACGGGCTGTGATTTATTCTTGGACATTCATGGGGATGAGACGCTTCCGTGGAATTTTATTGCGGGTCAAAAGGGCCTACCGGTCGATGAAACAATTTTGCAACAGGAAGCAGATTTTCAAACTGTTTATGAACAGATCAATCCCGACTTTCAACGCGAGCATGGGTACCCCGCTAAAAAGTTTGGTGGTGAGTCGCTCACATTAGCGAGCAACTGGGTTGGTAATCGTTTTGGTATTGCTTCTATGACGTTGGAGATGCCGTTTAAGGATAACGCATCGCGTCCTGATCCAGTGTGTGGCTGGTCTGCCGAACGCAGTAGCCAGTTAGGTGCGTCGATTTTATATCCTATTGCAAAGCACTTTGAAACCTCAGTGTGATCAGAAAAATCACGACCAATATTGAGAAAATTCTATGTACCTGATCATTCACGGATTTACTTCGTCGTCTAAGTCTCACAAAGCGCAGGTGTTCAGGGAATGGTTGGCGAAGCAGGGGCGAGAGTCGGAGTGGATATGCCCGGATTTGCCGATAGACCCAACTGAAGCAATGGCACTCTTAAGTGAAGCCATCGAGCAATCAGAACAACCTCCTAAACTTATCGGCAGCTCGCTCGGCGGTTTTTATGCCAACATCCTGGCGGCGAGCTATTCACTAAAAGCAATATTGATCAATCCAGCAGTTGGTGCTGGAGTAGTACTTAAAGATGCCATCGGTCCACATAAAAACTGGCATGATGATGGGGTACAGGAATTTACTCAGGCTCATGTAGATGCGTTAATCTCAATGGATATTGATGCTCCCGCAAAGCCCGACAATATTTTCCTAATGACCGAAATGGAAGATGAAACCTTAGATTGGAAAAAAGGTACGGCTTACTTTAAGGACTGTCACCAGCTGATTTTTCGGGGAGGTAATCACTCGTTTTCACGGTTTGAAAGTGTCTTAACGCTCATCGATACATTCTGATTAGAGAGCTTGAATTTAGCCGCTTTTGAACTATGCTTAGTTTAGCAGGCGTTTACTATCCGAAATTTTGCAGCGAATGTAGCATATTTATTGTTGTAAGAGTGATCATTTCTGCGTACTTTATGTCGTAGTATCCCGCATTTTAGTGAGATACTTTTAACTGCGCTTGCATAATAAAGAGACTCTTTCATGGCCGAGACTAAATCACCGGGCACCATATTCATACTCCCCTCTGGCAGTGGTACACGAGGTACTCAACACGCTGATGCTGGCAAAGTATTGCCTAAAGTCTTGGGCAGCACCACCCGCTCTGCCGGATCTGATCGTAATCCATTTATTAATGATCGGGTGTTAGATGTTGAGTCTGTTATTGATTTAAAAGGCGGAGCGTCAAGGGGGAGTGACGATGAAAAAAAACGAACGGTAGATATAGCTGATAACAGGGTTCTGTCGCTAGAGGCATCCGATGGAACTACGCTGATCACTCGAGCAGATAAGTTAAGGGATGACTTATCGCGGCTGTATCCTAAAAAGTTTACTGCAGGAATCGATGCAGCCGATCAAATTGATCTAAGTGCCCTTGAAGATCAGGAAGCTGCAGCCAGAGGGGTGGGGGATTGGATTTGGTCTACATTGTCGGTGCTTAAGCTGAAGCCAGACGGCTTAGTTGAGGCAGCCAAAGATAAAGCATTGGAATTGTTGAAAGATAAAATCGGAGGAGAGGTTGAAGATCTTGCGTACGCAGGAGCCTCATGGGCGGGGGCCAAAGGTTTAATGTGGGCCATAGAATCTCAGCTTGAAGGTGAACCAGGGCTTTATAACTGGGGCACCAGCGCTCAGTTAAAAGTCGCTGACAGGGTTGAGATTGATGACGCTAAACTCAAAAAAGCTGCCGAGGAAGGGACGCAACTTCTCGTGTTTATCCATGGAACTGCATCTAGCACGGTTGGGAGCTTTGGTAGTTTGCGGGAAGGAGAAGATGAAGCGGCTTGGGATAATCTGACTCGCGAATTTGGCGGACATGTTTATGGTTTTGAGCACCGTACTTTTTCTGAAAGTCCGCTCGAAAATGCTATACAGCTTGCTAAGATATTGCCAAAAGGAGCCAAGTTTTCGATTGTGACGCATTCGCGCGGTGGCTTGGTGGGCGATCTCCTTTGCATTGATGATTTTACCGAAGACATGATCAACCGTTTTCAGCGCAAACCGGTATTGGATGAAAGTCGTGAAACAAACAATGAAGAAGCGACCAACTCTGAGGTAGGGCACGGCTTAAAACGAGAAGAGTCGGAAGAGAGCACAAAGCTTCGCGAAGCTATCACTCGTGAAGAACAACAGCAATTACGCACCCTTCGCGCCATTCTTAAAGAAAAGCAGTTCACTATCCAACGTTATGTACGTGTTGCGTGCCCAGCCAGCGGTACTACTTTGCTATCTGACAATTTAGATTTGTTTTTGTCTAGCATGCTGTCTCTGGTTAATTTTGCGGTTGGCTTGATGCCAGTTGTTGGTACTATCGGCGGCGCTACACTTTCAGCGTTCCGTCGTATCGTGTTGGAAATTGCCGAGAAACGTATCGATCCGCGCCTGATTCCGGGAATCGAGGCAATGTTACCGGGTTCCCCGATGACAGTTCTGCTGGCGCAGGCCAAGCGCCGCGATAATATCGATATGGCCATTATTGCCGGTGACGCCGACGGTAACAGCGGGGGCTTCCTAAAACGCATTGCTATTATGTTCACCGATTGGATTATGTTCGATCACTTCGATAATGATTTTGTGGTAGACACACAGTCAATGCGGGCCGGTTTAGCTAGACGCAACAGCACCCGTGAGTTTTATGCACATGGCCAAGAAGTGAGTCATATTCACTATTTTCAACGCACCGACACGCGGCGTGCATTGCTGAAGTGGTTGAATGATGATGAGCCACAGGCTCTGGCCGAGTTTAGCCCAATCCCGACCGACTTTGATTTGAAACTTGATGAACCCTTTTTGTCAAAAGATGAAGAACTAACCGAGATGGGGGCACGGGACAGCTTAGCCGCCGATGCACCGATTATAATTTACCTTCCTGGCATTATGGGTAGCCATCTTGAAATACGAAAAGAAGAGGAAAGTGAAGGCTCTGGTGATCGTGTATGGTTTGATCCCTTCCATCTTGCCGCAGGTGGTATCGATCAGATCAGTATAAAAAAAGAAAATGTCAGGGTTGAAGGTTTATTTCAACGTTATTACGGTGATCTGGAGAACTATTTAAGTCGTGATAATGAAGTCATTAGCTTTGCCTACGATTGGCGAAAATCGATAGCTGAAACGGCGGATAAACTTGCAAGGCTAGTCGAGAAAAAGCTGATTGAAATAGAAGATCAACCCCAACGGCGGGTAAGTATCTTAGCTCACAGTATGGGTGGTTTGGTCGTTAGAGCACTAATTGCCAACCACAAGAAGCTCTGGGATAGCATCGCAACCAAGCACAACGGTCAGTTTGTTATGTTGGGTACGCCGAACAATGGTTCTCATCAGATGGTGGAAAATCTGATTGGTAAAGGCAGTTCGGTTCGTCAACTGGCTATGCTTGATTTTCATCATAATCTACAAGAAATCATTCAGGTCATTAGCCGTTTCAAAGGGGTGCAGCAACTACTGCCAGCAAATGGATTTATTGATACCGGCTTAGAAAACCTGGACGAAGGGCATGGCATTTTTAATTATTGGAGTGTTGACGATTGGAACACGATCAAAGATAAAAATTATGATCGCTGGTTCTCGTTTGCCAATTCCAATGGATTAGGTCCCAAAGAAGATGAAAAAGAAGACGGCACTCCCTATGAAAATGGAGAGCTAAAGAAAGGTCTTGAAGAGGCTGCCAAACTTTGGAAAGAACTGAATAAGCAGTCTGATGGAGCAGGCTTACCGCATCACACAAAGATATCCTATGTCTACGGTTTAGACGCACACACCCCTTGCGGTTTGAGTCTCGACGGGGATCAGTTAGTGTTACATGGAACCACCCGAGGGGACGGCTCTGTCAGTTGGGATTCTGGTAAGCTTGCTGTACTCGCCGAAAACGAGCGTGAGTGGTATATGCCGGTTCCACACTCTAATTTAACCAACACTCAACACTATTTCGGTGGCATTGCTGACTTACTGCGCGATGGTAAAACCAGTCAGCTAGAGAAAAAAGCGCCGCATACTCGCAGCAGTGCTACCACTAGCTATCAATACGATGCAGGACCTGTTTTACAACCTGGTGCTGAAGATCTTGCGCTGTCATTCTTCGGTGGCCGACCGCACCGTACACCGGCGCCCGATGAAACGCAGATCTTGGATGTTAGTGTCAGAGCAATGGACTTACGTTTTGCACAGCAGCCGATCCTGTGCGGTCATTACATCGGTGATTCTATTGCCGGTGCAGAATGGGCGATTGATCATCATTTGCTGGGCGGCGCACTGAGCCAGCGTGAGCGACTCGGTGTGTATGCTGGAGGAGTGGGTACCAGCACGATTGTATTGAATCCGCAGAGTGGTGCAGATAAACGTCGGGATAGCGCTCGTGGGGCGATTATTGTTGGGATGGGGGAGTGGAGCACAATCAGTACTGGAGCCCTAATCAGTACGGTGCGAGATGGCGTCTTACAATACCTGTTGCACACTAGCGAATGTTTGCCCGGTAAAGATGAATCTGAAGACAGTCAGGATCATAACGAACTTGCTATCAACAGTCTGCTTCTGGGGTATAACTCAACCACTCATATTACAGTCGCCAGCTCTATCGAAGCGATCGTTAAAGGCGTCTGCGAAGCCAATCAGCAATATCGCTATCACCGCGGCAAACAGCCTAAGCGAGCTATTCGCAAACTAGAGTTCATTGAATTTTACATGGATACGGCAGTCACAGCCGCGTATATAGTGCGTGAGTTGCCTCATCGACTGGAGGCTGAGCTAAAGCAAATGCAGGCACGTATTGTGCCAAAAACTGAGCTGCAATTTAAGGAGGGCATGCGTGACCGCTTGAACGCTAGTCCTTCAGGTAAGGGTTATTGGTCACGCATGATCGTGACTGATGCCGACCAACAGGATTCAGATTGCGGACCACACTGTTATGAAAATAAATTAGTATCACCGATTCCTCAGCAGGTCTTAGATGCGGTTAAAGCACAATCCAGAGTATTGGATGAACAACCTGCAGAAAGTACTAGCCTCGAGATAAAACCACCTAAGTTGATCAAGCCACCTTATGCCGTTGCGGAACGTATTAAGTATGTGTATTTGTCAGAAAGAGCGCGTGCTGAGGCAATTAATCAACAGCGGCAGCCTGGTTTAATTGAAGCCTTAATTAAAGAGGCGATTAAAGATAGTCGCTATAATCGTGAAATTAGCCACACGCTGTTTCAGCTTATGGTACCGGTCGAGTTCAAAGGATCAGCTCGTCAAACTGAGCGCTTATTGCTGATATTAGATGGCTATACTGCCAACTTGCCTTGGGAAATGTTGCAGGCCGATGAAGAACCGCTGGCACAAAAGATGGCTATAGTACGGCAGTTAGTGTCCACCCGATTTAGAAAAACAGTTATCTCGAGCACGAATAAAAGCGCCTGTGTGATTGGCAATCCTTCAACTGCCAATTTCTACCGACATTTTCCACATCCCGGAAAGACAAAGTTTAATGCGAATTATAGCTTAGCGTCGTTAAGCGGAGCCGTTTCAGAAGCGCATGCCGTCAGTGAAACGCTGACAAATATGAACTATGAGGTAGAGAAGCTGTTCCCGTCTAAGGCAAGTGATGATCCTAGTTACACTGCCATCGACGTTTTCAATGTACTGTTTAAAAAACCATATCGAATTTTGATGATAGCCGCTCACGGCGAAGTTAACATTCGTGGTGTTGACGACAGAGAGCGAACTGGTGTGGTGTTGTCAGATGGCGTAATGCTAACCGCAGCCGAAATCGGCCAAATGGAAGTGGTGCCGGATCTGGTCTTCCTAAACTGTTGCCATCTGGCAAAAGCTGATGCTAGTCCGGATACTGCCTATAATCGACTAGCTTACAGTGTATCGCGTGAACTCATTGAGATGGGGGTGCGTTGTGTTATTGCCGCCGGTTGGGCGGTTGACGATGCGGCTGCTTGTACCTTCTCCAAAACCTTCTTTGAATGCTTTGTAGAGGGTAGTAAGTCGTTTGGTGATGCTGTGCTACAGGCTCGGCGCAGAACTTACAAACTCCACTCTGACCTTAACACCTGGGGTGCATATCAAGCGTATGGCGACCCTAACTACTTGTTAAATGCGAATAACGAGCAGGATTTAAGTAGCAGTGACTGGACACCTGTGGCACCACAGGAGCTCGATCAACGACTGATAGGCATGCTCGTCGATTCACAGCATCTAGGTGAAAATGGTAAGCCGTATGCCTTTAAAGATCTAGTGGATAGAATCGAAAAAGATTTAAGTCGGGTGCCCTCTGAGTGGGTTAGCAAGCCAGCTACGCAGTACCAACTAGCACAGCTGTACGGCAGTATTTTACCCGATGGCTTTGAGAAGGCACAGGCAGCCTGTCAACGCTCTATTTTTGAACAGGATCAAGACAAGAAAGTGCCTATTGTGGCTTTAGAGTTTCTTGGAAATTTGGAAGCGCGCCAGGCCGAAGTGTTGTCTGAAAAAGCTGAAGCACTGTTACCTGATATCAGCAAGATCCGCTTGTCATCCAAAAAGCAGCCTGAAAAAGATGAACTGATTAAATCTTTAGAGGATCGTAGAAAACAGCACTTTACGGATGCGACAAAGCTTGCAAATAGCGCAATTAAGCGTTTCAGAGGGCTGTTGGATATTACACAGCGAATGCACAATGTTTTGATAGGCAATGAGGGTGGAGATGCTGACTCGGTGACTAATACCGAGCGGCAGGCGTTGTTGGGCAGCGCGTTGAAACGAAAAGCCATCATCATGTGCAGGGACAGTGAGGCATTAGGCAATGATAGTCTTGATGAATACTCATGGGATGACATTGAGAAAGTGTTGATAGAGAGCGCTAATGCCTATAAAGAAGGCGAGGGAATTTCATTTGGCTATGATTTTGACCCTTACGCTTGCATCAATCATATGCAGTTGTCAGGTGTTTTGGGCATTGAGGTTAAGAATTCGCAGCAGCAAATCGAAAAATCTCAGGAGTCGTCACGGCGCAGCTTTAAAAAGAACTTAAATTTTTTCCCGGCGGTGATGGTTGCCGACGCTGAAGTTGCTGCATTTCTATTAAAGCCCTATCCAAAAGCAAGTGACGGGAAAGCTGGGCAAGAAACGCCAAAAGTTCTTGAACAAGCCGACCTATTAATCAATTACTTCAAGGATGCCGTAGAAGGTGTGCCGCGAACTGGCAGGGAGTTTAACTCAGTGGTGCAACAGTTAATTTGTCTCTCAACCTTTTTAAGAAAAAGAGCGGATTCAATAACAAGGTCCAGACGAAAAGGAAGCGAAACCAAGACTCAGATAAAGAATAAATCAAAGGTATTGGAGGCCGTAGCAATTGAGTTAAAGAAACTTTAGTTAATGACAAAAACACAGGGAGTACAGTGGTATGTCTCAGCAGATCCGACAGAATAAAATTAATCAAGCCCTGCAGAGTTTTAAGGATGACTCTGCAAGTTTCATGAACCAGCTGCCAGTTAAGCACGATAGTAGTGACAACATTGTGACTCAAAGCACTCTGTTTTCTGAAAAAGACATCAACAGTAAGGATTTTATCGCAATACGTGATGGGTTTCGGGCAGCGTTGATAGAAGGTCAGGATGAATCCACCCGTGCCTCATTTAAGTCTGATGATTTGGCGCAAAATGTCGTGGACACTTTCAAATATTCACAGCTCGAGGATATGGAAGCCGCTGGTTTGATGGAGGCTTCTCTTGATGAGTCTCCATGGTCAGATGATTATTGGGCGATGTATTCTGGAATATTAGGCAAGCGCTATGCTGATCCTGAGTTTCCATTAATGAAAGATCCGGGGGATAAGGACTGGAAAAAGCAATACGACTACATTCAAGCGAATCCTGCCTCGGCGATCTTCGCAGGAAATGACGAAAGTAGCATTGATCAACTATCACCATCAGAAAAGTATGACGCTCTAATTGGTGATAGTGCAGGAAGTCTGACTAAAATAATGTGGGAAGAGGGTAAGTCGTATTATGATCAGTATGGCGAAGTAGAAACTTGGATGGGAATTTGTCATGGATGGGCGCCCGCTGCCTATTTATTGGACCGCCCTCAAAAAACCATCGTACTGAAAGCGGGCGACGGTCGATATATCAAGTTTTATCCTTCCGACATAAAGTCACTAGCGACATTACTATGGGCTAATCGTATGCCGCCTACGCGCTTCATTGGTAGCCGATGTAATGAAAAAGAGCCGAAACAGGATGAGAATGGTCGCATTATTTCCCAAGAGGCTTTTGATACTAATCCGGGTACATGGCATCAGTCCGTGGTTAATCAGATTGGCGTGTCGAAACGCAGTTTAGTCCTTGATGTGACCTTTGATTATGAAGTCTGGAATCAGCCGATTCATGCCTACACCTATAGCTATTTTAATCCTCAGACCTACAGCGCTGTCGATACCTTAGAGGAGGCAAAAGTATCAAAGGCTGATTTCACTGAAGACCGTTTCAAAAAATACCGAAGCTCGCGTGCGGTAGATTTTGTGGGAGTTCACATGGAAGTTTCTTATGTGGTTGAAACAGATCCAACACAGCGTGAAACGGACGACGCTGAGCACGACCTTATTCAAAAAGTAGATTATTATTACGATCTTGAAATTAAGGCTAACAATTGGATTGTTGGTGGTGAGTGGTATATTAATAAACACCCTGATTTTCTCTGGACGCCTTCTCCTCAAGCCCGGGCAGTGACTGGCTATGACCGAATGATTAGTGGGGACTGGGATGGTTCTGGGGTTTTGCCCAACAGTTGGCAGGTTGCGGCTAAGCAAGCAGCTATCTCAGAAATGGCACCATTGGCGGCTATTGTTGAGCAAATGATCAAGCTGTCGCGTGCTTGATCGCGGTTGCTAAAGGATTAGCTAGACTGAATTTAATTATTAGGCCAAACTATCTGGCATGGCAAAAACTTCAGTTACTTCAATTGATGTCGCAAGGCTGGCAAACGTCTCACAGTCAGCCGTCAGTCGCACCTTTACACCCGGTGCCAGTGTTTCTGATGACACTAAGCAGCGGGTGTTGGACGCTGCCAAGTCACTAGGCTATCGGCCTAATGCTTTGGCCCGTTCCTTAATTAGTGGCCGTTCACGCATTGTTGGCTTAGTGGTTGCCTATCTGGAAAATCACTTCTATCCGATTGTGATTGAACAGCTTTCACGCGCATTACAAATGCATGGTTATCACGTGATGCTGTTTATGACGCAGCCGGGTCAACAAGATCAAGTTATTAGTGAAATCCTCCAGTACAAAATGGATGGTGTGGTGCTGGCTTCAGTGACCTTGTCATCGCATATTGCAGAAGAGTGCGCCAACATCGGTGTGCCGGTAGTGTTATTTAATCGCTATATTCCTGACTCGCATGTTAGCTCGGTTACTTCAGATAACGAACTGGGTGGTCGCTTGGTGGCTAAACTTATGGCTGATCAACAGCACAAACGCATCGCCTATATCGCGGGTAATGAAAATTCATCGACCAACAACGATCGTGAGAATGGATTCAGTCAAGGTTTAGCTCAGGCCGGATTGAAAATTTGGAAGCGCAAGGTTGGTATGTACAGTTTTGAAGGCGCAACATCAGCAGCACGTGAGTTGCTTGAAGCTGATGAAAAACCAGATGCGGTTTTTGTTGCTAACGACCATATGGCATTTGCCGTCATGGACGTGATTCGAAGTGAATTTGGCTTACGTATACCGGAAGACATTTCGGTTGTTGGATACGACAACGTTCCGGAGGCAGATTGGGCTGCCTATAATCTAACAACCGTGGAGCAGCCTGTAGAGGCAATGATAGAAGCGACTGTTGATATCCTGCTTAAACAAATGGAGCATAAAGAGGTCAACGAAGTGCATAAAGTCACTGATGCACGTTTAATTGTTCGATCCTCGGCTGGTAACAATACCAATAAGATTCACCGCTCCAATCGGTAAAACCTCCGTGCATTATCACTGAATATGTTTTGTTGATCATTGTGTTTCAAACCGCTTCGTTCGCCGCACTTGATCAATTCGCCAATAATGTAGTCATAACTTTGCATCAATTTATCGACGGGATAATTACTGCCGAATAAGACACGCTTTGGGCCGAAGGCATCAAGAATTATGTCAAAAATAGGCTGTATTGATTCACTGTTCCAGGTTGGGTCAAACATACCAAATCCAGACAATTTGATATGACAATGTGGTAGCTTTGCCATATTGGCCAAACCGTACTTAAGTCTTGCCAACCCCTTTAGACTTTGATTATAGGGACTTCCGGCGTGATCAATGATCACTGGTATATCCTTATGCTGTGAGAAAAATGATGCAGCTTCCATCATTTGCTCTGGATATAGCTGCAAATCAAAGGTGAGATTATGTTTAGCCAGCAAGGAGTATTGCTTTCGCCATTTTTGATTTCTTAGGAAATGAGTTGGAGCAAAACTTATATCCGGTCGATTATCCAGTTTACTTATAATTTGTCTAACGCCACGAAATCCGGGCAGCTCAAAATAACGCTCTAAGGTTGTTTCAACGTTATCGCCTGTCAAGTCTATAAAGCCAACGTGCGCTGATGGCAGGTTGTTAGTCACACGGAATTGTTCTAACCATTTCGATTCTTTAACCGGATCCGGGATAGCTCCATCCGCTTGTACATGCACCGAGCCAACCAATTCATGGCGTTTTGTTTCTGCGGAAAATTCTTGGGGTAAATAATCCCTTTGTATTTCTGTGGGATCGCCAAATGGTTTCATCGCACCGATGTTTTTTAACCAGACATAGTCGATGCCCGCCGTATCATTGATTGGGCACCAGAGATGATGATGAGCATCAATTATTTGCATTTTCATTCCCGAAGGTATTTCCCATGCTATTAACTATAATATATAAAACGAGCCATTATAGTCGGTTCTGCTTAATTATTAACGATTATTTGGATTACAAATTTGTTGCGTTCTACCTAACACATCCAAACCTTGCTGCTTTAGCCAGTAAGGTAGATCGATCAACACCCAGTTTTCAATGAGCTTATCGCCTTCGCGTCGATACACATCCACCACCTGCATCTCAGCATTCACATTCCCACCCGGCAAGCCTAACCAGCCACCGATTGGCGTGTTGGATAAATTGGGCCAACCAAAAAAGCAGGCATAGTTTCCCTCAGCAAAACGGCAGACATGACCTTTAAATTTTTTATCATCCAGATTGGCGCGAAATGGCAGTTGATGTTGCTCCTGATAGCGAGGAATGGTGTAAGTCGCACCAATTCCGGCCGGACCATACCAAAGCATATTCTTTGACCAGGTTTTTTCCAGAATTTCTGGCGGACAGTCCATCGCGCCACTCTCGTTGAGGTCAGAAAGATCTTCTACCATGCGGTTGAGTAATTCTAGCGTAACCTCTGCTTCACCATCGGGAGTGGCCGTATAATGTAAACCATCATGCGTACGCGGCCCGGGATAGTTAAAGTAGGCACCGGTTGATGGTGGCAACGGGTAAACACCTGCTTGATCCATTAGCCCAATCAAATCGATAAATAGACCTGTTTTGCTGATCTTGCCATCGACGACACAGCTGAACTCTGCGTAACGGATGTTAACGATTTTGCGTGTACAAGGGATGCCTAGAAAGTCTTGGTCAAACAGGCCCATAAAGTTACCCATGCTCATCACCCAATCCTCACCGCCATACAGATTGCTGCCGGCGATAAAAATATCCTGACGTCGTTGCATTCGAGTAATTGAGTTCATCAGGGGCTGCCAGAAAATAGTGGCGGCGTTTGCAACGCTGCTTTGCTCACGAAACGGATAAACACCACGCCACAAGTAATCCTCTGAAGTGTAGCTATTTAACACTTCTGTTACTGAGTCTGCCGTCGCATTTTCCATTGCATCGAAATACGCTAAGACGATTTTTTTCGCTGCCTGGTAGCTAGCCATTTTGGATTCCTATCAATACGATTTTACGGGAGTTGTGGGCATTTTGTTAAGCATTGAAAACAGTTTGCATGCGTATGCAAAACATGGCAAGATATTTTTAAATCAATCCTGATTGTCCAGCTATTCACGCAGGAGCAGTGAAACGATATGAAAGGTTCCCGACCTGAACAAGCCGTGCTCAGCAAAGATACAGATATGAGTAAAACTGAAGAAACCCGCCAAGTCATAGAAGGCATGGTTGATGGCCTGAATGATCATCGAATCGGTGATATCGGGGAATTTTTTGCAGAGAGCTTTAAGTGGATGGGTAATCAAGGCTGCGGCACGAAAAATGGCCTGCAGGAATTTCAGGATAACTGGCAAAAGCCGTTTCAGGCTGCATTTTCAGATAAAGTTTGTGTCGATGAATCCCGCTTATTTATGGGGGAATGGGCAGCTGCATTTGGCCGACAGGAAGCCACGCATTCCGGGAACTTCATGGGAATTGCACCCACTGGCAAACGCATTGAAATCCGCTACATGGATTTCTGGAAAGTGGTGGATGGCAAAATTGACAATAACTGGGTAATGGTGGACTTTCCACACGTAATGGCGCAGCTAGGGAAGGACTGTTTCGATGGTCACGGCTGGGAAGCGTATGACCGTGGTGAGAAAACGCCACCTCAACCAAAAACAAGTTAATTCAGGAGAGTGAAATGATCAGACGCCTAAAAACGGCCAGAAGTCTGGAAGCACGCAGTGAGGACGATGCCAAGGTGCGTCAGATTGTCGAAACCACGTTGGCTGAAATAGAAGCGGAAGGTGATTCTAAGATAAATGAATTATCGGAGAAATTCGATAAGGTCAGTCGAGCCTCATATCGGTTGACTCAACAAGAAATTGACCAAGCCATGTCAGAGGTGTCACCGCGTGACATGGAAGATATCAAGTTTGCGCAAACGCAAATTCGTAACTTTGCACAGCACCAGCGTGACTCTATGTTAGATGTTGAAGTAGAGACTATGCCAGGCGTGATTCTTGGGCATAAGCACATCCCAGTGAACTCGGTGGGTTGCTATGTGCCGGGCGGGAAATTCCCAATGGTAGCGTCGGCCCATATGAGCGTGTTAACGGCTAAAGTCGCTGGGGTGAAACGTATTATTGCCTCTGCGCCGCCTTATGAAGGTAGACCGCATCCTGCTATTGTAACGGCCATGCATCTAGCCGGTGCTGACGAGATTTATGTGCTTGGCGGCATGCAGGCGGTAGGTGCTATGGCAATTGGAACGGAAACCATCAAGCCTGTGGACATGCTGGTGGGGCCCGGAAACGCCTTTGTGGCCGAAGCCAAACGTCAGCTCTACGGACGGGTTGGTATTGATCTATTTGCAGGGCCCACAGAAACCATGATTATTGCCGATGAAACGGTTGATGGCGAGCTGTGTGCAACTGATCTGTTGGGCCAAGCCGAGCACGGTTATAACTCTCCCGCCGTGTTACTCACCAATTCTGAAAAGCTGGCTAAAGACACCATGGCAGAGGTTGAGCGACAGCTTAAGATACTGCCCACCGCTGAGACTGCAGGTAAGTCATGGGAAGACTATGGCGAAGTCATTGTGTGTGACACCTATGATGAAATGTTGGAGCAGGCAGAGTTTTACGCCTCAGAACATGTACAGGTAATGACGGATCGTGATGACTGGTTTTTAGATAATATGACCAGTTACGGGGCCTTATTCCTGGGTCCACGCACCAATGTTTCTTATGGCGATAAGGTGATTGGCACGAATCACACCTTACCGACCAAAAAAGCAGGGCGCTATACCGGTGGGCTGTGGGTTGGTAAATTCATTAAAACCCACACTTATCAAAAAGTGACGACCAATGAGGCTTCTTCACTGGTTGGTGAGTACTGCTCGCGCCTGTGCGCGCTTGAGCACTTCGCCGGTCACGGTGAACAAGCCAATATTCGTGTCCGGCGGTACGGCGGCAAAGATGTGCCTTATGCTGGTTCTGCAGAATAATTCCGGTAACAATGGACTCGCCTAATCGTCACAAAACGTTATTAGCACCGCTGCGTGAAGCCATGTACAACTTCACCGCTGAGGGTGTGCAAATCCAGCTGAGCAAACTTCTCGCTAGCGATGCAAGCGTCAAGTACTGTTTTCCATTTGGTGAAATGGCGGGGCCTGAGGCTTTGTATGAAACGGTTTATGCGCCACTGTTTAATGCGTTGCCTGATCTTGAACGACGTGATTATATCGTTATCGGTGGGCCAACGGATCAAGATAACCAGTGGGTTGGCTGTGCTGGTTTTTACACCGGCAGTTTTGTTCAACCTTGGTTGGACATACCGCCAACCGGCCATCTAGTCACCCTGCGTTATCACGAGTTCTATCGTTTTGAAAATGACAAGGTAGTAGAGATTCAGGCGATTTGGGATATTCCTGAAGTGATGATGCAGGCTAATGCCTGGCCAATGGCACCAAGCTTGGGAAGAGAATGGTGTATCCCAGGGCCAGCGACACAGGATGGCTTAGTGGCTGCGCCGCACGATGCTGAGAAGAGCGCGATGACCTGTCAGCACATCGTCGATATGTTGACAGCGATGACACGGCACCCCGCAGAGGGTGGGCCCGAAGTAATGGAGCTTGAGCGCTTTTGGCACCCCCGAATGAACTGGTACGGGCCAGCGGGTATTGGCACGGGCCGTGGGATTGCCGGTTTCAGGCATTGGCATCAAATTCCGTTTTTAGCGGCGATGCCAGATCGGGGGCAGCGCAAAGATGAAGTGTCGTTTCATTTCTTTGCCGATGGAAATTACGCTGGGGTAACCGGTTGGCCGGATATGTCCCAAACCCTTAGCCATGCGGGTTGGATGGGTATTGCGCCGATTGATAAACACATCACCATGCGAAGTCTGGATTTCTGGCGCGTGGAAAATGGCAAGATTCGTGAGAACTGGGTGTTGGTGGATTTGTTGGATGTCTA
>CALAJG010000270.1 GCA_937923375.1 uncultured Leucothrix sp. | reverse complement strand
ATATGAATCGGTCCATTGGCGTAAGGAAGGGCTGAGGTAACAAGAATTTTGCGAGTCATTTCAATGTCCGTTTGTATTTAGCCGTGTTTAGCAGTATTTGGCTGTAAGGTGCGCTATCTCGTCAGCTTCAAGGCGTGTGCCAAACCGAGAAACAATAATGGAGGCAGCTTCACTGGCCAGGTCACCGGCTTTTTGTAATTCAAAACCGTGGGTCACACCGTAAAGGAAAGCCCCAGCAAACATATCGCCCGCACCGTTAGTGTCGACCGCGGTCGTTTTTACTGGTGCTATGCTAATTTGCCCGTTGTCAGTGATAACCTTTGCGCCTTTATCGCCCAAGGTAAGCACCAGCGTGCCAGTAAGCTTCTTCAGCTCAACGATAGCGTCTTCGATGGTATCTTTGCTGGTGTATGTTGTCGCTTCTTCTTCATTACTAAACAAAATGTCGACACCGTCACCGATGATCTCAGTAATGCCATCTTTAAAGTAAGTTACCATCGATGGATCAGAGAAGGTGATAGCCGTTTTGATACCGTTTTCGGCCGCTACTTTACGGGCTTGTACCACGGCATTGCGCGAGACGTCTGAGGTGACCAAATAGCCTTCAGAGTAGATGTACTCGGCTTTCTTTAACTCATCGAGGTGTAGCTCATCGACCGAGAAGTCTGAGGTTATACCAAGAAAGCTGTTCATGGTGCGCTCGGCGTCAGGGGTTACCATCACCATGCACTTGCCGGTAATGCCTTGGTAGCTAGCACGATCCAAACGTGTAGTAACACCCGCTTTGTGCAAATCATTCATGTAGAAATCGCCACCTTCATCATCAGCGACTTTACAAGCGTAAAACGCTTTGCCACCCAGTTGGCTGATGGCAACGATAGTATTTGCCGCTGAACCACCACCGGTGCGTTTCTTCACGCCATACGCTGACTCAAGACCTGTCGACAGCTGCTGCTGTTGAGTTTCATCGATCAGCGTCATTAAACCTTTTTCTATATTATTGTCCGTTAAAAAGCTCTCTGCGACTTCATATTCCATGTCCACTAAGGCGTTGCCGATTCCAAAAACGTGATAACTCATAGGTCTCTCTATTGATTTATTAGGATGGGGGCATATATTAAAGCATTCTGGTATTTGTTAAATGATTTGTTTCAACAATCGTTAGTTTCATAAATCCTGCCGTTGCCATAAGAAATCTATATTGCGCTTGCGCTGATTTGTTACACTACCGACCAACGGCCATAAATATGGCAATTTACCAACAATAATTTAAATTTAAGAATTCAAGACCTTGGAGCTATAGATGAGTTTTCAGCATATTAATGTCCCTGCGAACGGTGGAAAAATAACAACAAACGCAGATTTTACTTTGAACGTACCGGATATGCCGATCATACCGTTCGTCGAAGGGGATGGTATTGGTGCCGATGTGACACCGGTAATGCAGAAAGTTATTAATGCCGCGGTCGAAAAAGCTTATGCAGGTAAGCGCGAAATCCAGTGGATGGAAATCTACGCGGGTGAAAAGGCGAATGCACTCTACGGGGGTGACGTTTGGCTGCCGGATGAGACTATGGAGGTGGTCAAAGATTATGTGGTTTCTATTAAAGGCCCGCTAACTACGCCAGTGGGTGGTGGCATGCGCTCGTTGAATGTAACGCTCCGTCAAACATTAGATTTGTACACTTGCTTACGTCCCGTGCGTTATTACGCCGGTACGCCAAGCCCGGTTAAAAATCCAGAAGAGACCGATATGGTGATCTTCCGTGAGAACTCAGAAGATATCTACGCCGGTATCGAGTGGGAGATGGGCTCGCCTGAAGCAAAGAAGATGATTAAGTTTCTGCAAGAAGAAATGGGTGTAACTAAGATTCGTTTCCCGGATACATCTGGAATTGGTGTTAAACCCGTATCGCAGGAGGGCACCTCGCGCTTGGTGCGTAAGGCATTGCAGTACGCAGTTGATAACAACCGCAATGTGGTTACCATCGTGCACAAAGGTAACATCATGAAATTTACCGAAGGTGGCTTCAAGACTTGGGGTATGGATGTTGCGCGTGAAGAATTTGGCGCAACCGAAATGGATGGTGGGCCTTGGTTATCCTTCAAAAACCCGAATACGGGTGAGGATATTGTGGTTAATGATGTGATTGCAGACGCATTTTTGCAGAACATCCTGCTTTACCCTGAAAACTACTCAGTAGTTGCTACACTTAATTTAAATGGTGATTACATCTCCGATGCGTTAGCCGCACAGGTGGGTGGGATTGGTATCGCACCTGGTGCCAACCTGTCGGACACTATTGCGGTGTTTGAAGCAACTCACGGCACGGCACCGACTATCGCAGGAAAGAATATTGCGAACCCGGGCTCCATTATACTGTCAGCAGAGATGATGCTGCGCCATATGGGTTGGCTGGAAGCGGCTGACCTTGTTGTAAAAGGTATTTCTGGCGCTATCACTGCGAAAACGGTAACGTTTGATTTTGCTAATGAGATGGATGATGCGACACCGCAGTCCACCCCTGAATTCGGTGATAGAATCATTGAGAATATGTAATTATTTGCTTGAGAGTTGGGGAGTAACATGGCTAACGAGCACGAGATAGACCACGATTCTGGCTTGGCGGTAGAGGAATCCCGCCCAGAAGTGAAGGAACCAAAGCGCTATAGCGTTATACTTATTAACGACGATTTCACTCCAATGGAGTTTGTCGTAGAAGTGCTGATGACGTTTTTCAATCTTGATTATGAATCATCCACAAGAGTGATGCTTAACGTACATCAGAAGGGCAAAGGCGTTTGCGGAGTCTTTACCCGGGAAATCGCGGAAACTAAGGTTGTAATGGTTAATGAGCATGCTCGTCAATCGCAACATCCTTTGCTTTGCACCATGGAAGAGGCCTAAGGAGACTAGATTATGCTAAGTCCAGAAGTTGAATATTCTATAAATAGCCTATTCAGGGAAGCCAACGAAAAACACCACGAGTTTGTCACCGTGGAACACTTATTACTCGCTATGACAAAGAATACCTCAGCGTCGGAAACCCTGCGTGCCTGTGGTATTAATATTCCTTTGTTACAACAAGAGTTGGGTAATCACATTGAAGAAAGCACGCCGATCTTGGTTGAGGATGATGTGCGAGAGAGCCGACCTACCATTGGATTTCAGCGCGTTTTACAACGTGCTGTCTACCATGTCCAAGCTTCGGCAAAGGAAGAAGTTACTGGTGACAGTATACTGGTTGCCATTTTTGGTGAGACAGAGTCTCATGCCGTTTATTATCTGGCGCGACAGGACATGTCTCGTCTGGATTTAGTGAATTACATTTCGCATGGCATCCAAAAAGAAGAAGATATAACGTTTGACTCTTTAGAAGGTGGTGAAGAAGAGTCTGGAACGGATGTCAATAATGAAGAAGGTGAGTTCACAGAGGATGAAGCTAAGTCGAGTCCGCTGGAGCGTTTTGCCAGCAACCTGAATCAGGTGGCTGAAGAAGGCAAAATTGATCCCCTCATCGGCCGGGATGATGAAGTTGAGCGCACCGTTCAGGTATTGTGTCGTCGTCGTAAAAACAACCCGTTGCTAGTAGGTGAGGCAGGGGTTGGTAAAACAGCGATTGCCGAAGGGTTAGCCAAGCGCATTGTTGATGGCGAAGTGCCAGAAGTTCTTGCTGATGCGACGATCTACTCCTTAGATCTTGGCGCATTGGTTGCAGGTACTAAGTACCGTGGTGACTTTGAAAAGCGTTTAAAAGCCGTGTTGAATCAGATTCGGGATGAAGAGCACGCGGTGTTGTTCATTGATGAGATCCATATTATCATCGGTGCCGGTGCAACCTCTGGTGGAACCATGGATGCATCTAACCTGATTAAGCCGGTATTAGCTTCAGGCGAATTGAAGTGCATGGGTTCAACGACGTATCAGGAATACCACAGTATTTTTGAAAAGGATCGTGCCTTAGCGCGTCGTTTCCAGAAAATTGATGTCAATGAGCCTTCAGTGCCGGAAACTATCAAAATCTTGAAAGGGTTGAAAACGCGATTTGAAGAGCATCATAATGTTAAATACACCATGCCCGCACTGGAAACTGCGGTAGAGCTCTCCGCTCGTTATATTACGGATCGTCGTCTGCCTGATAAGGCCATTGATGTGATTGATGAGGCGGGTGCTAATCGTCAGTTGCAGCCTAAGGCTTCACGTAAGAAGACGATTTCTGTTGGAGATATCGAAGCCATTGTCGCAAAAATTGCTCGCATACCACCAAAAGCTGTTTCTAGTTCGGATATGGAAGTATTGAAGACATTGGAGACCAGCTTGAAGCGTGTGGTATTTGGTCAAAACGAGGCCATTACTCAGATTGTTACCGCGATCAAAATGGCTCGCTCTGGTTTGCGCGATGATCACAAGCCTATTGGCTC
>CALAJG010000269.1 GCA_937923375.1 uncultured Leucothrix sp. | reverse complement strand
GCCATGTACAAAGGTGATCGTTCACGCAAGAACAATTTGGTTGAATACGGTTTCAGGCTCCCCTCCGCTCTGGATAATCGCCCACTGATGTTCGAGGAGTTTGAACGTCTCATTCCACAAGCGATTCATGTATCAGCCACTCCTGGTGAATATGAAAAGGCTCATAGCGATAACACAGCAGAACAAGTAGTAAGACCAACAGGACTGATTGACCCACCGGTCGAAATACGTCCGGTCGTCTCCCAGGTTGACGATGTAATGTCAGAAATAACACTGCGGGCCGCAAACAATGAGCGTGTGCTGATTACTACGCTAACTAAAAGAATGGCTGAAGACTTAACGGATTATCTTATGGAGCACGATATTCGCGTTCGTTATTTGCACTCAGACATTGACACTGTCGAGCGTGTAGAAATAATCCGCGACTTAAGGCTAGGCGAATTTGATGCATTGGTCGGTATTAACCTGCTAAGAGAGGGTTTGGATATGCCCGAAGTAAGCTTAGTTGCCATTCTGGATGCAGATAAGGAAGGCTTTTTACGTTCTGAGCGTTCGCTGATACAAACGATCGGCCGCGCTGCAAGAAATGCTCAGGGCAAAGCTATTTTATATGCCGACAGGGTTACTAAATCGATGCAGGCAGCGCTGGATGAAACTGATCGACGCCGGGCAAAGCAAATCACCCATAATAAAGAAAACGGCATCACCCCTAAAACCATTAAAAAACGAATCGCCGATATAATGGAAGGTGCTTATAGTGGTGGCAGAGGGAATAAACGAGGCCAATCAAGCGCAAAAGTGGCGGAAAGCAAAACTGAATACAAATCACTTACTCCCGCTAAAGCAATCAAAATGATTGCTAAACTAGAGAAGGATATGTTCAAGCATGCCAAAAACCTTGAATTTGAGGAAGCGGCAAAGGCGCGTGATGAAATTACTCAACTGAGAGAACAAGCGTTGCTTTAAACCGGATCTGGATTACTGGTGGCTCCGTCTATCAAAAGATTATTTACAGTTGGGCTTACCCTAGACTACTATTTCATCAACAAAGCAGGACAAGCTTTTATAGCTTGGAGAATAATAACAATAACCCCCTAAAAAATTGGACCCCCCAACCATGAAAACAATTAAAAAAATTGGTTTATCCATTGCTTTATTTCCTTTACTAGCTGCTATCAATGCTCAAGCGGGCATGTTTGATGATTTTGAGCTTATCGACAACGCAGGCTCAAAAGGCGGTGAATTCTTTGAAGATGTCTTTTTTGGTGGATCATTCGGTCAAGCCGAAGCAGATGGCTTTTGTAAATCATCAACTGACTGTAACGCTGAAGACACTTCTTGGAAAGTCTATGGCGGCTACACACTAAATGATTCGATGGACGTTGAAATCGGCTATCACAGCATAGGAGATATCAATCGAACAACTGCGGCTGGTACCGAAGCTTCTGAGCTGTCGGCAATTTCTATCGCCGGTGTTGGAAAATACGAAGTTAACGAAACTATTGAGCTGATCGGTAAGGTCGGTGCCGCAAGTTGGACTAGCTCTAACACTTCTGGTGAAACAGACGGAACTGGCTTAACTTATGGCTTTGGTGCAAAAGTCAGCATGAATGAAAACATGAAGATTCGTGCGGAATGGGAGACAATTCCTGATGTTGACACAGGTTCCAATGAAAGCGATGTCAGTACGATGAGTTTAGGTATAGAACTAAAGACCCTCTAAACTTATTAACAGCTCCATCAGATACTTATTAAGGCAACCTTCGGGTTGCCTTAATAGTCTGGACGGTGCAATTTGTTTTAAACTCTAGTACATTACGCATCTTTATCCTTCTAGCCGCCTTAATGACTATTCAACCCGATTTCATCTCTCCCTCTATCCTGTCTGCTGACTTTGCCCGATTGGGTGAAGAAGTAGACAACGTACTAAAATCAGGCGCTGACATGGTGCATTTTGACGTGATGGATAATCACTATGTACCTAATCTGACTATTGGTCCATTGGTATGTGAAGCCTTGCGCAACCATGGCGTTACTGCAGAGATCGATGTTCATTTGATGGTTAAACCAGTTGATAGGATCATTCCGGATTTTGCTAAAGCCGGTGCTAGCTACATCACTTTTCACCCTGAATCATCTGAGCATATAGATCGTAGCTTGCAGCTAATTCGAGACAATGGCTGCAAATCAGGGCTGGTGTTTAACCCTGCTACATCTCTTGACGTACTGGACTACGTGATGGATAAGGTTGATATGATTTTGTTAATGTCAGTCAATCCAGGCTTTGGAGGACAAACCTTTATCCCACAAACACTAACTAAACTCCGTCAAGTGCGCCAGCGTATAGATGAATCTGGATTGGCCATTCGCCTGGAAGTCGATGGTGGCGTAAAAGTTGACAACATCGCTGAAATAAAAGCGGGTGGAGCGGATACCTTTGTCGCAGGGTCAGCCATTTTTGGTGCTGCAAATCAAAACGATCCAAATCACTATGATTCTGTACTGAACGCTTTTCGAAAACAGCTGGCTTGAATCAAAGAGATACAACACGATTGTTTTATTAGTGACAATGGTTGTTGGAAAAGTTAGACTTCAAACAAGTCATGTCTAAACCTCAATTTAATCTTATGAACATATTAAACCTATACAAACATTGGCGATGGTGAAGCTGCTCTAGTTTTTCACCCCTATTCTATTGTTTTTACAGGTTTTAACTTATGTTACGAGAAACTTTTGAGACTTGCATCGCGCAAGGCTATAACCGAATTCCTCTAGTTCGCGAAGTGTTAGCTGATCTGGACACCCCACTCAGCACTTACCTAAAACTTGCCGATGGCCCTTACAGCTACTTGTTTGAATCGGTTCAGGGTGGTGAGAAATGGGGTCGGTACTCCATCATTGGCTTGCCCGCTCACGAAACTATCCACATTCGAAATAAACAAATAGCAATCCATCAAGCAGGTCAACAGATAGAACGTTTTGAGTGCGATGACCCTTTGGCCTGGATCGAAGCCAAACAGCAATCTTACACGGCACCCGAATTATCAGCACTACCACGCTTTACTGGTGGATTGGTTGGTTACTTTGGTTATGAAACTATTGGCTATATCGAGCCAAAGCTTAGTAATCAAAATAAAAAAGATTTGTTGGATACTCCGGATATCCTGCTAATGGTATCTGATGAGGTTGTTGTTTTTGATAACCTTGCCGGTAAGCTATATCTTGTTGTTCATGTCGATGCCAGAAGCGAAGCCTACGACGTGGGGCAGGCAAGACTGCAAGCACTTCACGACCAGCTGAGGGAGCCTCTCCCCTATCCGGTTGATAAAAAGCTTCTAGAATCATTGACTGAGGAAACGGATTTTATTTCAAGCTTCCCAGAAGACGAATATAAAACCGCCGTAAGTAAAGCCCGTGACTACATAAAAAATGGCGACGTCATGCAGGTGGTTTTGTCACAACGCCTTTCCGTTCCCTACGAACATGACTCACTTGATTTATACCGTGCACTCAGAAGCCTCAACCCTTCACCCTATATGTATTTTCTGCAACTGGACAATTTTCAAATTGTTGGCTCATCCCCAGAGATTCTGGTTCGCCTTGAAGATGAAGAAGTTACTGTCCGGCCTATCGCCGGTACCCGTAAGCGTGGGGTTGATGATGTTCAGGATGCACAATTAGAGGCTGATTTACTGGCTGATCCTAAAGAAATCGCTGAGCATTTAATGCTAATCGATTTAGGGCGCAATGATGCTGGGAGGGTCAGTCAAATTGGTAGCGTCGAACTGACTGAAAACATGTTAGTTGAACGTTATTCCCATGTGATGCATATCGTTTCAAATGTTCGCGGAAAACTCAATCCTGAAATGAGCTGCATGGATGTGCTGAGAGCAACTTTTCCAGCCGGCACCGTCAGCGGCGCACCAAAGGTTCGGGCGATGGAGATCATTGCAGAATTGGAACCTACTAAGCGCGGTATTTACTCCGGTGCAGTCGGCTATCTCTCCTGGAATGGCAATATGGATACCGCGATTGCAATTCGTACAGCCGTGATTAAGGACAAGCAATTGCATATTCAGGCAGGCGCAGGAATCGTGTACGACTCGGTGCCCCAGTCTGAATGGGATGAGACCATGAATAAAGCACGTGCCATTGTTGCGGCAGTCGCTGAGGTTAGTAATGGCATCGACACGGTAAAGGCTTTACAAGGAGACGTAGCATGATTTTGATGATTGATAACTACGACTCATTTACTTACAACCTCGTACAATATCTGGGAGAGCTTGGTGCGAAAGTGGCGGTGCACCGCAATGATCAATTGAGCATTGATGATATCGAGCGACTTTCACCTGAAAAAATTGTCATTTCACCTGGCCCTGGCACTCCTTCTGAAGCGGGAATTTCACTTGATGTGATTGAACAATTCAAAGGAAAACTACCAATATTTGGAGTGTGTCTTGGCCATCAAGCAATTGCGCAGGCGTTTGGCGGTAAGATTATCCGTGCCGGGCAAATCATGCACGGAAAAACATCGTTAGTACATCACACGAATCAGGGCGTTTTTTCTGATCTAAAAACCCCCTACACTGCAACACGTTATCATTCACTAGTCATCGAAAAAGAGAGCATTCCTGACTGCCTAGAGGTCACAGCCTGGACAGAAGCAGAAGATGGAAAATTTGATGAGATTATGGGTATACGCCATAAAACATTGGGCATTGAAGGGGTGCAATTTCACCCAGAGTCCATACTAAGTGAACATGGTCATGATATGCTGCGAAACTTTATTAATTACTGATGTGAGCCAGAAACAATGCAGGATTCATTGAAAACAGCGAGTTTTATAAGGCGGCTCGGCGCAATGTTTTACGACTTTATGTTGGCATTATCCTTCGTCATATTGGTTGGTTTCTTTTTTACAGCAGTGTTTATGAGCCTCCTAGGAATTGAGAGTATCCCCGCTGGAAGCCCGGTAGCTAAGACGATTTTTATGTTGCTTGTCTTATTTACTTTCGGTTTCTATGGTTGGTTCTGGACACATGGTGGACAAACGCTAGGTATGCGTGCCTGGAAGTTAAAACTGGTTGGTCAAAATGCTGAATCGATTACTTGGCTACAGGCACTCTTCAGGTTTTGTTATGCCATTATCAGTTGGATACCGCTTGGTGTTGGCTATCTTTGGATGTTAATCGATAAGCAAAATCTTAGCTGGCATGACCGCGCTTCGAAAACTTATATTATTGATATTAAGCAATGATTGAAAAGGAACCACATCCAATTGGCTTAGGGCTGACCCTTTTTTACAGCTCAATGGTACTGGTATTTTATGTACTGATACAAAATGCGGTTCTGAAACATTTCCTTGACCAACAAACAGTCGCTGATGAAACAGCGGACTATAAAGCAATCATTGAGCAATTGACCGGTAATGCAACCGTCTTAAGCACAGGTATTATCTTAGGCGCAGCTAGTGCTACTTTGTTTTTAGTGTTGTTGATACGCTTTCGCAAAGTTGATGTAAAACAGCACTTGATGCTTCAGCCATTTATGTATCGTGACTTGATGAATTGGCTATTTGTTCTAATAGCATTCTCAGTTATTTTCACATTGATTGCTTGGTCTATCTCTCATGATACACCGGATTTCATGCTAAAAATCTGGGCTAGCCGTGATAACACCTTACTGCTCTTGATCGCTATATTAATTGCGGCCCCGGTCTTTGAGGAATGTTTATTTCGAGGCTTCCTCTTCACTGGCGTACAAAGCAGTCATCTCGGGACTGGCGCTGCGATTGTTATCAGCGCAGCCTTCTGGACAATGATTCATACGCAATATGGTGCCTTTGAGCTCACCACCCTGTTTATTCTGGGTATTGTGTTGGCGATCTCGCGTATTGCCAGTGGCTCCCTCTATGTACCGATCATCCTTCATGCCTCAAATAATCTATTTGCTGTACTAGAAATGGCCTTATTCACAAAAAACGTGGCACAATAAGCGCCAAAATTACTGCCTCGCTTTGTTAAAGCTTTTTTTGCGCAGTTTTCCATTACAACAACATAAAACGGGAGCTACATGAATCATTCTATTGTTAGTAATATTGCTGTCGACCAGACAGACTGTGACTGTCTGGTCGTCGCTGTTTATCAAGACAAGCAACTTTCAAACGCCGCAGCTACGATTGATAAAGCGGGTGACGGCGCCTTGAGCGAACTATTAGCATTTGAGGACTTTACCGGCAAAACCGGAGAAAGCCAGCTGCTTTATAAATTAGCTGGAATAAACGCAAAACGCGTTTTATTAGTCGGTTGTGGTGAGAAGGATGGCTTTGGCGCTCTCGCACTGCGAGCTGCGACTAAAACGGCGGTGGCAAAAGTCTCAAATAAAGCGGACACTAAGATAACGTCAATGCTTGGGGATGACCTTAATACCGTAGATAACGCGAATAATATAATCATGCAGATGGTACTCGGTGCCGCAGACAGTCGGTATCAATTTACCAGCCACAAATCAGACACACCTGAAGTTATCACTGGTCAGCACCTCGAAATAGGCTTTACCGGTGCCTTTGCAGGTGATGATCAGGCACTCAATCAAGCAAGTGCCGTTGCTCTGGGCTGTGAGTTGTCACGTGATTTGTCTAATCAACCAGGCAATATCTGTACACCAACCTATCTTGCTGAAACCGCTCTTGGGATGGCAAGAAAGTTTAAAAATCTTGAGGTTGAGGTTCTGGAAGAAGCTGATATGGAAAAACTGGGTATGGGCTCATTCCTATCTGTTAGTCAAGGTAGCGACCAACCTGGCAAGATGGTAATCCTTAAGTACAATGGCGCTGGAAACTCAGACGCCCCTGTCGCCCTTGTTGGTAAAGGCGTCACATTTGATACCGGTGGAATTTCATTAAAGCCTGGCGCCAGTATGGACGAAATGAAATTCGACATGGTTGGCTCAGCCAGCGTATTGGGAACGATTAAAGCCTGCGCTGAAATGAAATTACCGGTGAACGTCATTGGTGTTTTGGCCGCTGCTGAGAACATGCCCAGCGCCCGTGCTACGCGTCCCGGAGACATTGTAAAATCAATGTCAGGCAAGACTATCGAAATACTCAATACTGACGCAGAAGGTCGCTTAGTTCTCTGTGATGCCCTCACCTACGTTGGAAAATATAAACCGAAACTGGTTATAGATATTGCCACATTGACAGGAGCTTGCATCGTCGCCTTAGGCCATGAAATCTGTGCGCTACTAGCAAATGATCAGGCATTAGCAGATGACATTATGGCCTCTGGTAACAAAGTTGGTGATCAGGCATGGCAACTGCCAATGAATGATGACTACCAAAAACAACTCAAAAGTGCTCATGCAGATATTGGCAATATTGGAGGAAAGTCGGCAGGAACCATCACTGCAGCTTGCTTCCTCGGACACTTTACTAAGGACTATCGCTGGGCTCACTTGGACATTGCTGGCACTGCCTGGAATGGCAAAGAATCCACTGGACGCCCGGTCCCTTTGTTGACCCAGTTCTTGATTGACCAGGCTTAATGACAGAAGTCAATTTCTATGTCGCAAACTCAGACACGCTCGGCGGCAGGCTGCTTTTAGCCTGTCGCCTGACTCAAAAAGCCTACGACAAAGGTTTGCACATACATATCCATACTGATTCACTTGCAACTTCACAACGTTTAGACGAGTTATTGTGGACTTGGCATCCTAGCAGTTTCCTACCACACACTTTGGCTGATACCGCTCGTCAAGAACGCATAACAATTGCTCACGATTATGAACCTGTCGACAACTGTGACTACTTAATTAACCTATCGAATGAGAAACCGGACTTTTTTTCCCGGTTTGTCAAAATGGGAGAGATTATTGATCAATCCCCAGATATTTTAACCGATGGTCGTAAAAGATATGCCTATTATCGAGAACGCGGGTATACTCTGAGCTATCATCAACTTTAAAGGAAGTTGCAAAGATGTCGAATCCCCCGTCGAAAACATCTTCATACATCCCAGTTGTGTCAGATCTTGTTGTGCCTGGAAATCCAGCATTAAGGCAAGAAGATGATGCCTCAGGAAATACTAAATCTGGTCGATATGCTGACGAGTTAAATCACCGAATCAATGAGCTTGAATCTGCAATAGGTCAGGATACTATGGGCTCCCAAAGCCGTGCATTTGCAATTCGTGCTGAAGCAAGTAGAGGTAGAGTACCAGCAGCCAAAAGAATTAAAGCTAAACAAAAAAAATCCTCCAAAGACCTTTCTTAAGAAACTATAGGTTTTGCTTACCGTGATAATCAAAATATCGCGGTAAGCTGAACTTGAGATTCTTCAATCAACACTGCAGTTCCCCTGCGTTTCGGCTATAATTCCGCCTTTCTAGATCACATCAGACGAATATTCGCATGGATAAGACGTATAGCCCGCAGGAAATCGAACAGCGTTGGTACCAACAGTGGGAAGCTAAAGGTTATTTTGAGCCGAGTGGTGAAGGTGAATCCTATTGCATCATGATCCCGCCCCCGAACGTAACGGGCACCCTACATATGGGTCATGCATTTCAAGATACTGTGATGGATGCTTTGATTCGTTATCATCGCATGAAAGGTAATAATACCCTTTGGCAGCCAGGTACCGATCACGCAGGTATTGCAACTCAAATGCTAGTTGAGCGTCAGGTTAACGCAGAAGGACAAACACGGCATGATTTAGGACGCGATAAATTTATTGAGAGAGTCTGGGAATGGAAAGAGCAATCTGGTGGCACCATAACCAAACAGCTACGTCGGCTAGGCGCTTCTCCTGACTGGTCACGCGAACGTTTTACTATGGACGAGGGTTTGTCTGAAGCCGTCGGCGATGTCTTTGAACGCCTTTATGATGAGGGTCTGATTTATCGCGGCAAACGACTAGTCAACTGGGATACGGTACTTCACACCGCCCTGTCTGATATCGAGGTGCTTAACGAGGAAGAAAATGGTTCGATGTGGCACTTCCGGTACCCGCTTGCTGATGAGTCTGGGTATGCCACTGATGATTATCTGATTGTCGCCACTACTCGCCCCGAAACGATGTTGGGGGACTCTGCTGTTGCGGTTCATCCTGACGACGAACGCTATCAGCACCTTATTGGGAAATTCGTAAAGTTGCCACTGGTAGGCCGCCTTATTCCCATCGTTGGTGATGACTATGCTGACCCCGAAAAAGGAACAGGTTGTGTAAAAATCACGCCTGCTCATGATTTCAATGACTACGAGGTTGGCAAGCGCCACGACCTTGAAATCATTAATATCTTTAATGACAGTGCTGCCATAAACGACAACGCACCAGAAAAATACCATGGGCTTGATCGTTTCGTCGCTCGCAAACAAATAGTAGCCGACCTAGATGCGCTAGGCCTACTGGATGAAGTTAAAGCGCATTCCTTGCAAGTGCCACGAGGTGACCGTTCTGGCAGTGTAATCGAACCTTACATGACTGATCAGTGGTATGTAAAAATTGAACCACTCGCTAAGCCCGCCATTGAAGCGGTAGAATCTGGGCGCATTAAGTTTGTGCCGGATAATTACAAAAACATGTACTTTAGCTGGATGAATGATATTCAGGATTGGTGCATTTCGCGTCAACTATGGTGGGGGCATCGAATACCTGCCTGGTATGATGAGTCCGGAAAAGTATATGTAGGTAAAGATGCAGATACAGTCATTGCCAAATACGGCCTTGCTTCGGATATCGTGCTACGTCAGGATAATGACGTACTGGACACTTGGTTCTCCTCGGCGCTTTGGCCGTTTTCCACCTTAGGCTGGCCAGACAACACCGATGCGCTAAAAACGTTCTACCCTACTAATGTATTGGTCACCGGCTTTGATATCATTTTCTTCTGGGTTGCCAGAATGATTATGTTCGGCCTTAAGTTTATGGATGGCGAAGTTCCTTTCAAAGAAGTCTACATGCATGGCTTAGTCCGTGATAGTGACGGGCAGAAGATGTCGAAATCCAAAGGAAATGTGATTGATCCATTGGATGTAATAGACGGTATTTCTTTGCCTGATTTGCTGGAAAAGCGTACCAGTAATTTGATGCAGGATCACAAAAAAGACAGTATCGCTAAAGCCACCAAAAAACAGTTTCCTGAAGGTATTCCGGCTTACGGAACTGACGCGCTGCGTTTTACGTTTGCAACTCAGGCAACCTCAGGACGTGATGTCCGCTTCGACCTACAGCGTATTGAAGGAAATCGCAATTTCTGTAATAAGCTTTGGAATGCTGCGCGTTATGTGAAAATGCAAACAGATGGCAAAGCCATTGGTTTGGACAATCCCGACCGTGAACTATCCCAAGCAGATCGTTGGATTATTTCCCGCCTACAACACACTGCTGCTGAAGTGGCCGAGCACTTTGAAAAATACCGCTTCGACTTAGCTGCTAAAGCGCTATATGAATTCTCATGGAATGAATATTGTGACTGGTATCTGGAGCTCTCAAAACCGCTGCTGTTTGCTGAAAACGTCAGTGAAAACGCTAAGCAAGGAACGCGTCATACCCTCGTTTCAGTTTTCGAATCACTGATGAGAATGCTGCATCCAATTATGCCATTCATTACAGAAGAAATCTGGCAGTCGATGAAGCCGTTACTAGAAAATAATGGTGAAACAATCATGCTGCAACGCTATCCTGTAGCCGATAACAATCTAATCGATGACGTTGCTGAGCATGAACTAGGCTGGACTAAGCAATTTATCGAAAGCATCCGTCGAATCCGTTCTGAAATGGATATCAAGCCCGGCAAGGCACTTCCCGTACTCCTTAACAACTGGACTGATGATAATCAGCGTATCTTTAACAGCTGCGAACGTGAAATTACAAGCTTAGCTAAGCTGGAGTTGGTCACATGGTTAGGAAAAGATGATACCCCACCAGAATCGGCTACAGGCTTGGTTGGAGAAATGCAGATTTTAATCCCACTCGCAGGGCTGATTGATAAAGACGCTGAAACAGCCAGGCTTAATCGCGAAATTGAGAAGATAAATAAGCAACTACAAGGCGTGATGGGTAGATTGAACAACCCATCATTTGCAGATAAGGCGCCTGCCAATGTGGTCGCTCAAGTTCAAAAGCAAGCGGATGAACAGCAAGCCGCACTGGAACAGCTCCAGCAGCAGCTAGCTAAAATCGCTGAGCTTTAACACTCTCAAAAGCAGTAGTAATAAACAGCCTGACGGCATATAGCTATCAGGCTTTTCTTAGCGAGTCGTCACACCACCACGCGAACGTAGATAGGTAATCAATCTTTGCTGCTTTTGCTCTGTTGCCATATCGAGAGGTGTTTTACCATCAGCTGCTTTTGCATTAACTGTGGCACCCTTAGCAACCAATAGCTTCGCCATATTCAGATAGCCGCCGAGCGAAGCCAAATGTAGCAATGTCCAACGGTTGCTTTGTGTCAGATTTGGATTGACCCCCACCGACAGGCAGTTTTTCACATAAGCCAGATTACCAGCAATCACTTGACGATGAATCTTGCCACTGGTTACACAGTCCTTTGTAATGCTATTGATGCGCGCTGTTTTTTGCGCTTTGATCGCTTGAAAACGTGCCCGCTCCTTTTTCATTTCTTCAAAGGATTTATCCGCCGGGGCGCTGACGACTTCAGCAACCGGGGCTGTATCATTCTGCGCAGCCGCCTGTTCTGCAGCTTTCTCCTGCTGCTCCTTTAGTTTTGCCTCCTCAATGGCTTTCTTTCTGGCTTCGTCTTCAGCTTTCTTTTTAGCTTCAGCATCCGCTCTCCGTTTTGCTTCCTCGCGAGCTTCGCGTAGACGCTTCTTTTCTTCCGCTTCCAATCTAGCGGCGGCAGCCTGTTCATCAGCCAATCTGTTGGCTTCAAGCATTTGCGCATTTAAATCCTGAGATTCAATTTCTGAATTGCTTAGTGGAATATTTTCCTCGGTATTACTACCAATTTCATCGCTTGTTTCAGCTGGCTCACTCAGTTCAGCACCAGGAGTGGTAACCGAAGCCGTCTGCTGTTCCGTAGCATCTAAGGCAGAGGGTAAAGTGTCAGCTGACGCATTAGCAGTATCAGCTGGAGCCGTCTCTTCCTCAGATGACGCAGGGCTGGTTTTGCGCATAAAGTCGACTTCTGCTTCTCGCAATGCCAAACTAATTGCATCATTGAGGTTAGCCTCTTGAGGCGCAGCTTTTAAAGGTTCGTTAATCGCGGCTTGGATCTTAACAAATTCTGCCTCACCTTCAGCGAGTGAACGGTTAATCGCAGCTTGTAGACTGGCTTTGTCGACTTTTGTAACTTCTTCAGATGCACTGACAACTGAATCAGTATTTACATTGGCACTTGAATCGATCGACTCGGCGACAACGACTTGTTCATCGCCTATTTCTGGTTGAGCTTCTGCAAGATCATCAGCAGCCTTAGAAGCGGTGGCAGAAGTATCATCCGTTGGATTATTTACAGCTGCACCACCAGCAACTGCTGGCTGCGAAGATGCTCCAGACGAAACAGCAGAAGCAGCGTCGCTTGAATCAGAAGGCACAGCAGGAGCGGATGAACCTGGGGTGACTTCAGCAGGATCAACTGGCTGA
>CALAJG010000268.1 GCA_937923375.1 uncultured Leucothrix sp. | reverse complement strand
GTTAAGTCCGCTGAACCACCCAAAAACTCTGGCAGCAGTGGGCCAAATGCATTTAAGGCTGTTTTAGAAGAAGCACGCGTTGCCTGAGTTAGTCCCTGTTTTGCAATATCAGCCACTGCTTCGTTTGCCGCTTGCTCCCAGTTTGCAGGCAAATCACCTGCCATCCGGCGCGTAAACTCTGAAGCTTCTTTTGGATAAGCCTTTGCATAAGCTGCAAATTTCTGATCCCAGGCTGTTTCGAGTGTTTTGCCTTTTTCTTTAGCATCCCAAGCAGCATAAATCTCTTCAGGCACTTCAAATGGAGGATGATCCCACCCCATCGCCTCACGAGCGGCGGTTATTTCTTCCGCCCCAAGCGGTTCGCCATGAACCTTGTGCCCACCCTGCTTATTAGGTGCACCCTTGCCAATAATAGTTTTGCAGCAAATAAGTGTTGGTTTGTCGCCCTCTGCCTGAGCACTTTCAATGGCCGCAGTTATTGCCTCAGGATCATGCCCATCAACATCAGCTAACACTTGCCATCCATATGACTCAAAACGTTTTGGCGTGTCATCTGCAAACCAGCCGATAACATCCCCGTCGATCGAAATGCCATTATCATCGTAAAAGCAGATTAACTTGCCTAATCCAAGCGTACCTGCAAGGGAGCAAACTTCATGCGAAATTCCCTCCATTAAACATCCGTCACCAGCAAACACGTAAGTCATGTGGTCAACTATTTCGTGACCTTCACGGTTAAACTGAGCAGCCATCACCTTTTCTGCAAGCGCCATACCGACCGCATTTGCAATACCCTGACCTAGCGGCCCAGTTGTCGTTTCAATCCCGGGGGCATATCCATACTCTGGATGACCAGGGGTTTTTGAGTGAAGCTGCCGAAAATTTCTAATTTCATCGATGGAAAGATCGTACCCGGTAAGATGCAGCAGGGAGTAAGGCAACATTGACGCATGTCCATTAGACATTACAAACCGGTCCCGGTTAAACCAGAGTGGGTTCGATGGACTGTGTTGCATAAAGTTACTGTAGAGTACTTCGGCTATGTCGGCCATTCCCATCGGTGCACCGGGATGTCCCGACTTGGCTTGCTGAACAGCATCCATGCTTAGAGCTCTTATTGCATTAGCTAAAGTACTTCGAGCAACCATCATTTTCTCCTAAAATTTCTCGGCAACAGTTATAATTCAGGAGGCAATACTAACAGAACAGAACTTAACGTGTCTTTGTGCTTTTGCCATTTATATAACTCTGTTATAAGGTGGCTTAGCCATTAGAAGCTTGTTATCCCCTTTGAAGCTATAAAAATAACCGCGAGCTTTGAATGGACTACAATGTATAATAAGTCTGGTACAGAATTAAACTAAGTTGAGAATATGAGTAAAAAAACAATAGCCCTCAGCCTCATTACAATATTATTCCTAAATGGTTGTAGTTACATTCAATCTAGTTTTTTTGAGTCCCCCGAACCAATTTCAGCCGTTAGGGATTTAATTTATAACTTCATCCAACCCAGAAGAGAATTCGTCGATGAGTACACGACGTCTCGCCTAGAAATGTCTCTTGAACAGGAAAACGACCCCTACTCATATTATTCTGCTAGCGGCAATTGGTGTCGATTATTATCCGTAGAACAAGGCAGGACAGCTTGTTTGATTGATGGACAGTGGCAGGCCTCAGCGCCAGTACTTATTACAGATCTCCCATGAGACCCATAATTAAAGCCTTACAAGTCAAGTCCAGAGTTATAGGTGCCCTAGTCTATAGAAGTTTGCTTTCCGAGCATGGAACTACGCGTCTTGGCTACATTGCAGCGATCTTTAAAGCGCTTGGTAAAGTAATTATGCTATCAACAATATTCATGCTGATAAGTAGAAATGTTCCGGTCGGGGACAATCTTATAATATTTTTAGCAAGTGGTATTTTGCCTTTTAGCATGTGCATTGATTTAGTTAACAAAATAATGACAATGAACAAATCGGGTAGAATGCTGATGACTCACCCGCTAATTACTCCACTAGACATTGCTATCTCAATTTTAATTTTACAATCTGCCATAACATTGATTGCATCTATAATACTACTGCTTGGCGCAGGTTTACTCGGGTTATGGGATTATAAGATAGCCTCACTATTAGGAATTTTGCTGACGTCTATAACTGCAATCCTTCTTGGCTTTGGGGTTGGCTTGATGAATGTGTCCATAGTTGTCAGAGTCCCCTCTTATGAAAAAATATGGCAACTACTTTCTATGCCTCTTTTCATACTATCTGGAATATTCTACGTATCTGACATGCTGCCAAGAGAAGCTCTAGATGTTCTCAAATACAATCCTCTAATGCATATTACTGAGTCAATGCGTGACTCTTTTTATAGAGGCTGGAACAGTTCATTTGTTAACCAACAATACTTGCTTTTCTTTACTACGGTAACTATTTTCCTAGGGCTTTTTTTGGAAAAAACCACACAGAAAAGGGTTCGTGAATGATAGTGGACTTTATTAAAGTTTCAAGATTTAGTGACACTAAACTAAAACAATTTAGTATCAATGAAGCTTCTTTTTCTCTGAATCCGCAACAACATTTGGCCGTATTGGGAAAAAATGAGGCTGGAACTTCTGATTTAATCAAATTACTTTCAGGGTCAATCCAACCAACTTCAGGAAAAATTCTCAGGTATGATGCCTCTTCAGCGCACCTTGGTGACGCTAGTACTTTTCATAGAGAACTAACCGGAGAGGAGAATATCCGGTTTATGTGCAAGCTATATGGTGCCACTGCTAAACACATTATTCCTGAAGTTGCTTCACTGACGGGTCTTGGTAAAGTGCTTAAAAAGCGGGTGAAATCTTACGCCCCCCCACAACGAAGAAAAATAGCGTTAGCGCTACCATTATTTCTAGATGTAAAAATGTATATAATAGATGATGGATTCGGAGGAATAGGACATCCTGACGCACAATTCTCTGAGCGGTACAGCCAGCTACTTAAACAAAAATCTCAAGAAAAGACATTAATTATTCGTTCTAACAACTTACCGCTTTTAAAGAGTTATACAATAGCCGCAGTGATAGTCAAAGATGGCGGCAAAGTTATATTCAAAGATACTCTAGAAAAAGGTTTAGAAGAATCTAATGATATTAATAATTAATGCAAATTAAGGATATCTTACGTAAATGCTGTCAAATAAATTTACCTTTTTCTTATTCGTCATCATTCCGACCGCTATAGGAGTGGCTTATTATGGCCACTTTGCGAGCGATCGTTATATATCTGAGTCACGCTATATTGTCGAAGGTAGCAAGCAGCCTAGTGTTGACGTTTTAGGTCTGGTTACAGGTTTCACAGGAATGGCTTCCTCAGGAACTGACTCACTCGCAGTACAAAACTATATAATCTCACACGACTTTTTGGGAAAGCTACAACCTCGTTATGACCTGATTAGCAAATACTCAGATACTAAATATGACTGGTGGGCAAGAATTGATGATGACGCTACTCAAGAGGAGCTTTTGAAATATTGGGATTTTAATATCATCAACATTTCATTTGACTCAACCTCTGGAATATCTACTCTTGAAGTAACTGCATTTCAGCCAGAAGCTGCGCGGGAAATCTCCAAACATGTATTGTCACTCAGCGAGGAGTTCATCAATAGTCTTTCAACAGAAGCGAAAAGTGATGCTCTTGTTTTTGCACAAGATGAAGTTGTAAAGGCTGAAACAAAGTTACTACTACTGAGAGCCAAAATTTCTGATTTAAATAAAAGCGAAAAAGTGATTAGTGCCGAACAAAATGCGACGGCTGAGCAAGGAATCGTTGCCGCCCTTAAAGAAAAACTCGCGGTAACTGAAGCTGAATATAAAAAACTTACAGCTTACATGGAAACTAGTTCATTAAAAGTTAGATTAGTGAAAAACGAAATTAATTCGATAAAAAAACAAATACGTGCTCAACAAGCTAACTGGGATAATGCAGGTTCTGGAAAGACTGTTACTTCTGTTGTTCTAGACACCGGGAGACTTAAATCAGAGCTAGCTTTTGCTGAAAAAGTATACATAACAGCGATAGGCAGTTTGAAGCAGGCTCAAATTGAGGCGAGTCAAAAACAGCGTTACCTTGATGTTATTGTAGAACCTCATTTACCTGATGAGGCACTAGAACCAGATAGGTTATACTCATCGTTTTCAGTATTCCTCGCATCTCTCATGATCTGGGGAATCCTTTCACTTATTATTTCGTCGATCAAAGATCACATGGGTTGGTCATGAATAAATATAAGAAGCACGCTATCACCTTAATTTGCCTAGTTATACTCTCTTTGCTTGGCAATAGCTTATTTGCAGCTGACAATGCCACATCAAACGTGGAAGCATTTGATGAGGGCGTACCTGAATCAAAAGCATTCAAAGGTTTAAATAAACCTTTTGGTGAAAACCTATTTTCAGGCAGTTTCTCTGCCCAGCGCAATAGTAGCCTGGACCCTAACTACATCGTTATTCCAGGTGATAAGATTTCTCTTCACATTTGGGGGGCTATCCAGGCAGATGAGGTTGCGACTGTTGATGCGCAAGGCAACATATTTCTTCCTGAAATTGGAGCGGTCAAGGTAGCTGGAAGCCCAGCAAAAGACTTACCAGATCTAGTCAGAGGCAAACTTCGAAGCGTGTACAAAGATGGAGTGGATGTTTATGTTAATCTTACTACTGCAACCCCGATAAATGTTTTCGTAGCGGGTCCCGTCGTTAGGCCTGGACAATATGCCGGAATGCAAAATGACAGTGTTTTAGCATTTTTACATCAAGCAGGAGGGATTCTCTCCAACCAAGGCAGCTATCGGGATATAAGAATAATAAGAGCAAACAGACCTATAGCAACATTTGATCTCTATTCTTTTTTGCGATGGGGGCAACTTCCAAACATCAAATTTAGAAATGGCGATACTATTTTGGTTGGCCAGCAAATGGCAACTGTGAATGTACTTGGAGATGTCAGAGGAAATTATCGATTTGAATTAAAGCGAGGCCAAACCTTAGGTCGTGAAATAGTCGCCTTTGCCCGACCAAATAATAGTGTCACGAATGTTGCATTGTCTGGTTCGCGAAATCGCTCTCCATGGTCAGTTTATTTAAATATAGGAAAGTTTAGAAATACCGTTTTGAAAGATGGTGATACGATTAATTTTGTCACAGATGCTCCGTCGAGAACTATCGACATAGTAATAGAGGGGAGCCACTTAGGAAACTCCTTCTACGCTGCAAAAAAAGGAACTCGACTTATAGAACTTTTGGACTACGTTGCCATTTCTCCTGATGACGCCGACATAGAGAACATTTATATTAAGCGTAAAAGTGTTGCAGAAAAGCAAAGAAAAAACTTAATAGAAACTATTAATCGGCTTGAGAGAAGTGTATTAACTTCGCCTGCCAAATCAGACGGGGAAGCCAATATTCGCAGACAAGAGGCAACTTTGCTGACAGGTTTTATTGAAAACGCCCGTAAAATCGTTCCCGATGGAAGAGTAATAGTTAGTGACAATGGCAACGTTTCGAATATCCGGTTAGAAGATGGTGATGTTATTGTTATTCCTTATCGTAGCGATGTAATCATTATTAGTGGCGAGGTTAATATGCCTCAAGCAGTCGTTTTCGCAGAAAATGCTAATATTTGGGATTACGTAGCACGAGCAGGTGGATTTTCTGAAAGAGCGGAAACTCAGCAGGTAATGATAAAAAAACCAAATGGGCAGGTTTCGTTAAGCTCTGAGACCTATTTAGACCCAGGAGATGAGATTATTGTATTTCCAAAGATTGATACAAAGTCTATGCAATACGCGAAGGATATCATGACGATACTATTTCAAATTGCAGCAGCTAGTAAAGCAGTTGGCATACTCTAGATTACTTATGAAAAGTATTGACCTACCTTTTCGCTATACTTGTCAATGCGCGAAAGCACTAACCCCCCTAGTTAGTTCAACTAAGAGATGCCCCCCACAAACCAATGACGGCTTTACATGGGACTCAGGGGAATCTCCCCCTTCATTTGCACTGACAAAAAAACCAGCCTTTTCGGGTTGGTACATGCTTGAAGTACATGTCACTGCCAACCAAGCGCATCTAGATTCATCTATTTACATCGATTACCAGCACCCACATCTTCGAACTGACACCTACCCACTTCGATTAACTAATGGTCGTTTAGCAAAACGTATTATCTATGTTTCACCCTCAGCCACTAAAATTAGATTTGACCCCGCTGAGCAGAAAGTCAAATTCGACATCAAAACATTAAGATTCATAAAATTAACTAAGCATTTTGCGTTAAAGCTAATGTTGAAGAAATTAAAAAACTGCAATCCTGAAATATCAGAACCAACTTCGCTCAACCTATGGAAACATTATGCTCGGTTTTACAGATATCAACAGAAATCTGAGACAGATTATGCAACATGGTTAGAAAATCGGGAGCCACGTTTACTTAAAATGGCCAGCAGCCTTGACGAAACACTATCTATTGCAGTTGTAATTAATTTATCAGATCCTGACTTTCTTCCCAATTCGCTGGCTCACAGCCTATCTTCAATAGAGAAACAAGACTATTCAAACTGGGCATTAGTCTTACTTGTAACCCCTAAAACAATCAAATTAAAGCAAGTTAAAGAATTAATAAATAAATCCCCCTCTAACAAGACAACTATCATTTCTCTTGAAGATGAACACACTCCTGAAATTTCAGATGTACTCTCTAGAGTAAAAAGCGATTACTATATTTTCCTAGTCGCTGGGACTACTTTATCCAGATATGCACTCTCTATTTTTTCTAAGCACGCAAATACTAATAAAAAAGCATTAATAAGCTATGGTGACCATGATGTATTAGACTCGGATGGTCTGCGTAAAGAACCTAATTTCAAACCCGACTGGAACCCTGACCTCTTATTATCTCAGAACTATATCGGCGAAAATGTTTTGCTGAAAGCAAACATTTTGCATGAATATCCTAAACAAATGCTTGATGCAGAGGGTGCGTGGCTTTACAGCATACTTATAGATTCTGTTTTTAAGAATCATCATATCACTCACATCCCCTTAATTTTAAGTCACAATATAAAAAACGCTGTAAACAACAAATACTCAACGCAACTTAAAATACTCAAAGAAAAACTACAGCCATACCAAGCAACAGCCGAACAAGGTCTATCCAAAGCAACATTTAAAGTCACTTGGCCATTGCTTAAACCTCCCCTGGTGAGCATCATAATTCCTACACGCGATGGTCTTGATATTTTAAAGCGAGCCGTTAATAGTATATTGGAACTAACAATTTATCCTTCCTATGAAATAATTATCGTAGATAATCAAAGTCAGGAATTAGAAACAAAAAAATATCTGAATGACTTAGGACGGCGACCCAACATAAGAATTTTACAGTTCAACAAACCATTTAATTACTCTGCTATTAATAATTTTGCTGCAAAATATGCTCAAGGCGAAATCCTTGCATTGCTTAATAACGATGTCGAGGTCATTACTCCTGTTTGGTTGTTAGAAATGACAAGCCATGCGTCTCGAACAGATATCGGCTGTGTAGGAGCAATGCTCTATTACCCTGATGACCGCATTCAACACGCAGGCGTAATAGTAGGTCTTGGTGGGTGTGCGGGTCATTCTCATAAATTTTATCGACGCGGTGACTCGGGATATAGTGAAAGACTGCTAACTACGCAGAACTATAGTGCCGTCACTGGAGCCTGTCTAGTCTTAAGGAAATCTGTTTTTGACAGTGCTGGAGGCTTTAATGCGGATGACTTACACGTTGCCTTTAACGACATAGATTTATGTCTTAGAGTACAGAGCCTTGGCTATCGAAATGTATGGACCCCTTGGGCGGAGCTTTATCATCATGAATCCATTAGCCGCGGCCAGGACGACACAAGAAAGAAACGTAATCGCATGAAAAGAGAGGTCATATATATGAAGAAAACATGGCTAACAAATACTATCGTTGACCAACATTACCACCCTCGTTTAACTCGTATTCGTGAAGATTTTAGTTTCGGCTTGTAACAAGCACCTTTTATCCTCGTTTTAATACCGCACATCCTTGCAAATCGACTCTTGTTCTCTTTTTGTTTCATATTGCATTTTTTAAGACTAAAAACGTTGAAGTAAGGGTAACACTAAATGAGTGCGATACAGAGCATAATAACAACTACCAATATTCAGCCATTGCAACGCTGCACTAGCTTTCGAGAGATCCCATTATTATCTTGCAGTATTGCTGCGGACATTCGATTGATACCTCACAACTTCGTATTTAAACAGGCGCTCATCCATGATGAAAGTGAGTTGATAATCTGGGAGAACTGATGCATGCCATCCACAGCTTTTGACACTCCAGCAAAGCGTTTTGGCATCGTCGATTGTAATAATTTCTATGCCAGCTGTGAACGCATTTTTGCCCCGCATTTGATCGGTAAACCAGTAGTTGTGCTGTCGAATAATGATGGCTGCATCATTGCCCGAAGTAACGAGGCCAAGGCATTAGGCATCGGTATGGGCATGGCGTATTTCAAATCGAAACAGCTGCTCAAGAAGCACGATGTTGCGGTATTCTCATCGAACTATGCACTGTACGGTGACCTGTCGAATAGGGTTATGACAGTGCTGGCTACCTTTGCACCCCGCATTGAAGTGTATTCCATCGACGAGGCTTTTCTCGACTTTGAAGGTTTTGATCGCTGGGATCTAGACAGCTATGGCCGTGAGATTTGCGGCACCACGCAACAATGGACTGGCATTCCTGTATCTATCGGTATTGGATCTACCAAAACACTGGCCAAGCTGGCCAACCGGCTTTCAAAGAAAATGCCCGGCCTAAACGGCGTATTCGACTTTTCCAGCTGTGAAGATCAGGCAGCTCTACTTTCAGCGGTCGCTGTCGGCGACATTTGGGGAGTCGGGCGGCGCTGGGCCGATCGCTTGCAAAGGGAAAGCATCAACACCGCTCTGGATTTGCAGCAGTGCGACCCTGCGATGATTAAAAAACGTTTTAATGTGGTACTAGCCAGAACGGTCCAAGAGCTGAATGGTGTCTCCTGTATTGAGCTGGAAACGGTGCAAGCGGACAGGCAGCAAGTGCTGTGCTCACGGTCATTTGGTGTGCGAGTGACGGAAGCCAAAGACATGCGCCACGCCATTACCCATTTCATGACACGTGCTGCGGAAAAACTGCGTAAGCAAAAGCTGCTTGCAACCGTATTGAGCGTGCATGTGAGCACTAGTCCGTTTGATGACAGGAACGAGTATTACAGCAATGCAGCAACTCGTCGGTTGATCGTACCTACGGATGACACACGTGAGTTAACCCGTCTGGCCCAGCGCTTATTAAAAGGCATTTACGTTGATGGCCACAGCTACCAGCGCGCCGGTGTGATGCTCACTGAACTAGTCAACCATCGCAACCAGCAAACGGATTTATTTGATGACAACACAAATGCTGAGCGCTCTAAAGAGTTGATGATGGTGCTAGATAGCATTAATAGTCAGATGGGAAACAGCACACTACATCTTGCTGGGGAAGGCTTTGGTGGGGCTTGGCGAATGAAGCAGCTGCTTCGTTCGCCGAGGTATACCACGCGGGCTGGGGAGTTGAGAGTGGTTCGCTAAGACGGAATCCACTATTTGCTTTTCCTCTTCGTGTAAGCGTATACAAAAAGTGCCAATGCTACTAATCCGACGATTCCCCAAAAACGCTCACTGGGTACTATAAGTACTAACGTGGCAAGCTCTATCGCTTGCGTCATAACATCAGACATTACTTTTCCACTCTCGTTTAATTATAAAAAACTATCGTAACAAACCAATCGACAATGACTTTCAAAGGAAACGTGTTTTTCATATCGATGCTATATCTCTGGATTTAGAATAGTCCAGACTAGACAACTTCGTCACCGCGAAACATTTAACGGTAAAAACTCAAGCTAATTTGTGCTAGTGCGTTGATGAAGCCGCTATAACAATCTGCGCTATCCAATTAAAAAATCATTCAAAACGGTTTCTATAATTGTTCATATAAAAAAATTTGCTGCTGAGGGGTTGATAAGGATCTACTGAGCTGCCCAAGAAAAGTCTGTGTTGTTTAACTAAAGCCGGTACGCGATTGGTTTTTGGGAGGCACGAAAATAAGCAGCGAAACTACGCAGCAACAACCACCAACTGTTGCGCAGCACGAGCAGGAACTGGGGAGTGCCGGAACAGACTTCGCATAATGCTTATGATGTTCAGCTTGCCCAAGCCTCTTAAGTACAAAACTACGGGATCAGCAATATGTGGAGATGAAAGGTTTATAAATTTTCAATCGGGGACAGTGCAAACTAATTATTGCGATAATTGTTGTAAATTATGTCAAGTAAACTTATCATTTAGTTTATAACTAAACTTTTCGGTTATAAAAAGCCCCTCCATACTGGAATATAGAGGAAGCTTTTGTTTGTTATATCAGGGTTGTAACATGTCGTGTTATATCTAGCCCTAATATCTCATACCAGCACAATATTATCATGGTAGGGGTTGTTACTCTTACCACGATTTTTAGTGCCCTCTTCTTGCTCAGCGTAAACTTCCACTGAGACTTCTTCTTGCATTTGCGCTTTCTTGGCATACTTATAAAGTACTCCGGTTACTTCAAGTTCATTACGACATTGCGAAGTGCCTTGCCGTCAGTACTTGAATTAGTGAAGCCAAGCGCAATATGGCTTAATTTTTATCAATTTTAACATGTTAGGAAAATCCTTACATAGTATTTCTGACTCGAAAAATACCACAGGTGGTATCAATGGACAGACAAAAACACTATATAGTGTCTATTGACGCGAGTAAGTTTACTAAAAAATGTAGATAACAGAAGGTAGCAATTAAAAAATAAATAGTTAACAATAAGACAGTTATATTTTCTACCTCTAATTAAAAAAGGCTTCATAACACTGAAGCAATAGTTTTCAGCCAAGCCTTATTCCTCTTACTACATACATTGACGACCTACTACATGTATTCTGGATATTTATCTTAGAAAGTAAAAAATCTAATAAGAATTGCCAATTGGCAGGCGAACGGCGAGCCATATTTTTGAGAGAGTTACCGTTAAATGAGATTTCAAAGATCTATTGAACTGCATAACCTTAAGTAAGATTGAAATCATGTTCAACTTACCCAGACCTCTTAAATAACCACAAGCTCAAAATGTACTGGCCACTCTACAACGGACAAACTGATTTAATCCTTACCAAACCTTTACCACTTCTTTATGACTGAAAATTGGGTCAGCCCTAAACTGGTTTCCAACGTCGCAGCAAACAGCAGCGGCATTTAACCAAACCATTTAGGAGTAACACCATGAAAACACGTACTAACATTATCATCAGCCTATCAACACTAGCACTGTCTGCTACTCTACTGTCAGGCAACGCAGCCGCATCAGACGACTGTAAAATGATAGAAATTAACGCTAGCGGAGAATCAGCAGGCGCAGTAGCTCGCTTTCGCAAGAAAAGAGCAGAACGTCGCGCAAAAAATTCTTGGGAAAATTATGTAATCGAGCATTATGGCAAAAAGTATGCGGATATTGATGACGCTAAGAGCTACAAGGTAGTATTTAGCTTAAACGCAAAGGGCAATACCGTTGCAACTGTCTATGGTCAGCCTTGCGTAGGTTAATCAATTAAGTCTCATTCAAGCCCGGACATTGCGCCCAGGCTTTTTTATTGCTTCACTCAATATCCACAGCCGCAAAGTATAGCTTCTTCCATCTGGTTAACCCATTGCCGAAGCGCGAACTTCGACTTTGCCATATTGAGCGGCAGGGCACTTGCCCGCCCAACTCAGTGCTGCATCTAAGTCAGGAACATCGACTACAAAAAAGCCGCCTAGCGTTTCCTTGGTCTCTGCAAAAGGACCATCCTGAATGAGTTGTTTACCCTCGGCAAAGCTGACGGTGGTAGCCGTTTGTGTTGGCTGCAACCAGTCGGTGTCAACAAACACACCGGCTTCTTGTAGTGCACCAATGTACGCTCCGTAAACTTCTTTTTCTTTTGCCCAATCTTCTTCAGTCATATCAGCAAAATCGGCAGGGTTTGAGTAAAGCAAAAATGTATAACGCATGATTTCTCTCCTATTAAGCTGCGGTTGCAGCGGCTAAGTGTTTAAGGCCTGAGGCAAATGTCTTACCAACCATGCCATCCATAAATAGTCCAAT
>CALAJG010000267.1 GCA_937923375.1 uncultured Leucothrix sp. | reverse complement strand
ATCATCGCCGAACGCTGCGGTGTGCGCCCACTCGCCCAGAAAGGTGGAGATGGTATCGCAGATTGGGTAAAACTCTCCCGTAAACACGCCGTCGATACTAATATTGATGACCAGCACATAAGTATTTTCGGTGGCAAAACCACCGACTGTATTAACGTGGGCAACGAAATCGCAGGCCTGATCAAAGACATGGGCATCGATCTACCCTTCGAGAACTTCAAATGGTACGGGGAGGATGGTGACACTGTTCGTGATGAGTTTTATCACCAAGCTGCACTCATGGACTTAGACGCCTATACTGTCAAAGGCTCATCAGAGCCCCTAACCCAGCGGTTATGGCGTCGCTACGGCGGAAACGCCTTGGAATTATTGGAAGATATACGCCGAAACCCAAGGCAGGCAGAGCGCTTGATGAAAGATGCAGAATACCTGCGCTGTGAAATAGAACACACCGCGCGTCACGAGATGGTCACCAAGCTAGAGGACTTCCTCCGCCGTCGCTCAAAGATAACCCAAGTCGTCAGACACGAAGACATTATCGACGCTCCCGGCCTAAAAGAAGCCTGCAAAATATTTTTCGGAGGCGAGGCTGAAGCAAAACGTCAAGAGTACATTGCGTCACTAAATTAAGTGAGACTTTGATCCGACGGAGCATCCTACCGTTTTGGCTTCAAAAAATGATAACCAGTGCAGCTGAGTGAGTAGATTGAACATACAATTCTCACTAGCCCCCAGCCTAATAATTTGTATTTTGTGACAACCCCCCAATACTTGATACACTACCGCGCAATTCACTAACGAAACTAGAAGGAGGTTAATAATGGCCTTGGTATATTACGTAAAACACGACGGTGGCCAATTCGAAGCAGACGTGCCAAATGGTAACACTGTGATGGAAGGTGCTGTAAACAATGGTATCGATGGAATTCTAGCCGAGTGTGGTGGCGCACTAAGTTGCGCGACTTGCCATGTATACGTGGATGAAGCTTGGCTTGATAAGCTAGAGCCTGCCGATGAAATGGAGCAGGATATGCTGGAAGTTGTTAGTGAACCCAAAGACAATAGCCGCTTGAGCTGCCAGTTACACATCAAAGATGAGCTCGATGGCTTAATCGTACACCTGCCAGAATCACAGTTCTAAACTCCCTAAAATTTAACTGAGAAGCCTTGATGAGCACTTTTGACGAGCAAGTCCAGCACGCTATTGATACAAAAACCAAACCGCTGGGTGCTTTAGGTAAACTTGAAACCGTTGCGTTTCAGATTGCCAAAATACAACAGACACTGACTCCAACGTTGGTCTATCCCTCGATCCTGACGTTTGCCGGAGATCATGGTGCTGCAAATGCGGGCGTTAGTGCATACCCTCAGGAAGTAACTTTCCAGATGGTAATGAATTTCCTTCAAGGAGGAGCTGCCATCAATGTGTTTTGCCAGCAGAATGATATTGCGCTACAGGTAGTTGATGCTGGCGTAAATTTTGATTTTGAGAATGCCCCAGGGTTGATTAACGCCAAGATTGCTCACGGCACGGCTAACTACCTCGAATCGCCAGCAATGAACCAACAGCAGCTTGATGAATGTTTGAAAAAGTCTGCGAACATTGTCGCTGATGTTGCGCGAGATGGCTGTAACATCATCGGCTTCGGTGAAATGGGCATCGGGAATACTGCTTCTGCTAGTTTGATAATGAGTGCGATTTGCGGCTTGCCAATAGAACGCTGTGTGGGACGTGGTACCGGCTTGGATGATGCTGGGTTGGATCGAAAGTTAGGCTTATTGACCGAAGCGCAAGCTAAGCATGGTGAAATGTCTGATCCTCATCAGATCTTGCAAACCTTCGGTGGTTTCGAAATCGCACAAATATGCGGTGCAATGTTAGCAGCCAAAGAACACAACATGATTATCATGGTGGATGGATTCATTGCCACAGCGGCATACCTGGCCGCTCACGCTATCACTCCTTCGATCAGCGAGAATGCTATTTTCTGCCATACCTCGAACGAAGCAGGACACCAATTGATGTTGGATTATTTGCAGGTTGAGCCGTTGGTGAATTTGCAGATGCGTCTGGGCGAAGGAACCGGCTGTGCGGTCGCTTATCCGCTAATTAAAAGCGCGGTTGCATTTTTAAACGGTATGGCGAGTTTTGAGTCAGCCGGGGTTTCAGAATCTGAGACTGCTTAAACAACGAAACAAGGTTTGTCCGCTTTGGTGATATTTGCGTTCAAATAGCGTTAAATATTCCTCAGCGGGCTTAACCGCTTCTAATTTCTGATCACCCTCATTTGGGTTATAGACCTCACAGCCCGAGCAGCTCTGCCCTGCAATCCTAAGTGCTTCAGCGAACTCCTGAATATAAATCTGCCAATTGCTACGTACCTCGAGGTCGCCACCTAGTTTTAGTAAATTTACAAATGCCGGATGGCCATGCCAACGGGATTTTAACTGTGCTGATTTTGGGTAGGGGTTGGGATAGAGCAGAAAATGCTTTTCCAGCTGCCAGTCTGCTTTAACCGCTAGATTCCAAAAATCAACACAATCCACTTGGGCTATAAGGCAGTTATCTGGCAAGGGCTCCTGATCTTCTTTATTTAATCGCTTCGCCGAACGATCCAAGCCAATTACCCAATGATGCGGGTGTTGCCTGGCGATTATCCGACTGCTAAAACCAGTGCCGCAGCATGAGTCGAAAATAATTGGCATCTGCTTGGCGCTAATTAGATCGGAGACTCTGTTAAACGCTGAGACGGTATGTTTTGCTGGTGGCTTCTTAAACTCAAAAGTCAGGTGCTTCCTAACCACCTTTTCAAGATTGTCGTGTATGCCTTGCTGATTGCTATAAATCTCGCGAGATTGACTGTTGTTTAATGAAGGCGTCATCTCACCCCAAAACACGTCCGGGGTTTAAAATATTGTTCGGATCCATAGCCCGCTTCAACGTTTTCATTAACTCAATTTCTTCAGTCGATCGGCACAGTTTAAGATAATCTGTTTTCATCACGCCAATGCCATGCTCAGCGGTAACGGTACCGTCAAATTCTTGCAGAAGCTCATAAACAGCCTTGTAAATATCATGGCTAGTGTGAGCTCCATCGGTCCAGGCTGTGATGTGAATATTGCCATCGGCTAAATGGCCAAAGGTTATCGTCTGAAGGTTATCAAATCGGCTAGCAAGCTCGGACTGGGCCTTTTCCAAGAATGCCTGCATACGGCTGATGGGCAGACCAATGTCAAAATTAGCCGGATCAGTAATGCGCGATAGTAAATCACCGATAGCATCCCGTATCGCCCAGAATTGATCGCTATCTTTACCGGATTGAGCAATCGCCGCGTCGAGCAAGATGCCTTTTTCCAGCTGTTCAAATAGAATTTGCTGGAAAGAATCGAGTGAATCATTTTCTGACTCGAGCAGCACATAATAGGGGTAGGCTTTATCAAACGGGTCACTTACATTTTTTGTTTCTGAGACAGCACGTAAAAAATAATCATCCCACATCACTTCAAAAGCGCTGAGGCGGGCAAAGCCAGATTGCCCAGCATGCATGAGTTTGATCACATCTTCAAAGCTACCCAAACTAACTAAGGCAGTGTGCTTATTACGAGCAGCGGGGAAAAGACGCAATACAACCTCAGTGATGACGCCTAGCGTGCCTTCGCTACCAATGAATAGCTGCTTCAGATCGTAGCCAGCGTTGTTTTTCAACATTTTATTGTGTGCGGAAATAATGGTGCCATCAGCCTGAACAGCCTCTAAGCCAAGTACCAAAGCCCTGGCCATGCCAAAACTGAGTACCTGATTTCCACCTGCGTTGGTTGCCACATT
>CALAJG010000266.1 GCA_937923375.1 uncultured Leucothrix sp. | reverse complement strand
TCATTGATGCGCTCATCATCCGTAGCAATAATGATATCGCTGAACCCAGTGGCCACCGCGCATTCATATACTCGCTGAATCATCGGCTTACCCGCAATCAACAACAACGGCTTACCCGGTAATCGTGATGAGTTGTAACGGGCAGGAATAACTAGTACTTTTTTCATAATTTTTCTACTTCTTCCTGCGTTAACACACGTGCATCGCTTTCGATCATTATGGGCTTACCGTCAATGATGGGATAGGCCAATCTGGCGGAGCGTGAGATAAGTTCTTGTTTTTCTCTATCGTATCTGAGCCGCCCTTTAGTCACTGGGCAAACGAGTATATCGAGGAGTTTTCTATTCATGGTTTTATTGCTTCCTCCTGCAGTCTTTAAATATTCTGATCAACAGACTTTTTAGCAACGATCTTTTCAAGCCTTGTTAGTAAACCTTGACTAAAACGCTCAGTAAGTTGAGCTGATACTGGCACATACCAATGCTGGTCGGCAGCAAAAGCCCGACACTTTACGGCATCTTTCTCCGTCATGAAGACAGGCAAGTCATCATCAAAAACGATATCCGACTCAATAAATTGATGATGATCAGGAAAACGATGCTCTATCAGATCAAGCTCTAACCTTCTCAACAGTAGAAAAAAGCGTGAAGGGTTGCCAATACCTGTTACGGCATGCACTGTCTTTTCATTCCAATTAGATAATGGCTGCTGAAAGTCAGAATTCAAGCGACAGATCTGCTGTACTTGCAGCTGCATACTATATTCGCTCGCCCTATTAAGCTCATTTATCACAACAAAATCGCAGCGATTCAGCCGCTCCGCAGGCTCGCGAAGTGGCCCTGCGGGTAAACAATGTTTATTACCCAGCCCGCGCGCCTGATCTATTACCGCAATTTCAATATCACGAGCCAAACGATAGTGCTGCAAACCGTCGTCACTGATTACAACATTCACATCGTGCCGCTTTAACAAAATTTCGATATCGTCGTTACGGTTAGGGCCTGCAACTACTGGAACCTTTGTACGTTGCGCCATTAATACGGGCTCATCGCCAACGTCAGCAGGATCACTATTCGTATCAACGAAAACTGGCCACTGACTTGAGTTACCGCCATACCCCCGGGTTATTATCCCGGGAGAATAACCCGCATTTATGAGCAATTCACAGAGGTAGACAACCAAGGGGGTTTTACCGGTGCCGCCAACGCTGATGTTACCGACAACGATGACAGGAACGTTATGTTGAACTGCCTGCTTTTTTTTAAGCCAACGATCCAGCGAGGCCAACGTTTTATAAAGCATTTCCAAAGGGTATAGCAGTTGTTTACCCGGTGCTGCGTGATACCAAATGGCTTCTAAACGTCTCTGTAAGAAACTGGTATTAGTCGTAGGTACAGCATTTTTTGGTGACGGTGAAGCACTAGTCATCGCTTTGCATTTGCTGGAGATTGGCGTAAACACCATTCTTCACGATCAAAGAATGATGTGTTCCACTTTCCACAATCTGGCCATCCGCCATTACTAATATTTTATCCGCTTTCTCAATGGTGCTGAGACGATGCGCGATCATGAAGGTGGTGCGCCCTTTTAATAACTCATCCAAAGCAGCCTGAATGTAGCGCTCCGATTGGGTATCTAACGCTGAAGTAGCTTCATCTAAAATTAAAATGGGTGTATCCGCTAAGATAGCTCGGGCAATCGCCAACCGTTGTTTTTGACCACCCGACAGCATTGTGCCATTTTCACCAATAATAGTATCCAAGCCCTCGGGCATCTCTTCGATAAACTCCATTGCATGGGCGGCTTTAGCCGCATCTATAATTTTTTCATCGCTTGCATTTCGAAGCACGCCATAGGCAATATTATTTCTTACCGTATCATTGAACAGCGTTATATTTTGACCGACATAGGCAAACTGCTGACGTAAATTTGACAGTTTGTAGTCGACTAGTGAAACACCATCCAACGTTATGTCACCGCCCTCAAAATCATAGAATCGCGGCAATAAGTTAACCAAGGTCGTTTTGCCGCTGCCCGACTTACCAACTAAGGCGATCTTATCACCCGCATTTACAGCAAAGTTTATATCACGTAACACCGTTTCACCGTTATCGTAGGTAAAGGTGACCTGTTCAAAGCGCATATCGCCCTTTACTCGACCAACCTTATGCGTTCCGGTGTCTTGCTCTTCAGGTGCATCAATGACTGAGAAAATACTTTCTCCCGCTGCCACGCCGGCTTGTAAGGTTACGCTAACCGATGTCAGTCGCTTTACCGGGTCAAACAAGAGCATCATCGCCGCCATAAACGACATGAATGTGCCCGGGCTAAAACGCTCGAGTAAATCGCCCTGTGTAGCGACATAAATAATCACTGCCAACGCCGCGGCCACGATAAAGTGAACAATGGGCATGCTGAGCCTTTCAGTCATTATCCGTTTCATAAACGACACGCGATTTCGTTCATTAACTTCAGCAAAACGATCTTTTTCAAAATCAGTTGCGCCAAAAATCCTCACCTCACGGGTGGCATGAATGGTTTCGCTACTGATTTGAGTAACTTCTCCCGTCGACTCTTGGATTTGGCGGCTAAAACGGCGAAAGCGTTTCGACACGTATCGAATAATTAACGCGATCAGAGGCCCCGTTAACAGCACAATAACGGTTAGCTCCCAGCTGTAATACATCATCAATGCCAGCAATCCGATGATACTGGCAAGATCTTGCACCAATACTGTTAAGCCACCGGTTGCCGCATTAGCAACCTGCTCTACATGATAGATCAGCTTTGTGATTAATTGGCCTGAGTTGTTACGATCATAGTAGCCGATTGGCAGATGAACCAAACGCGAGAAGATTTGTTCACGCAGCTCTGTAACTACCTTGCGTCCAACCCAAGCCATAAAATACCCGGATAGGAAGCCAGATACGCCACGAAGCAAAAAAATAATCAACAATGCAAACGGTGCCCACGCGATGATTTCGGGGTCTTTCTCCATGAAAGTCCCGTCCAGCAAAGGCTGCAAGTAGGCAGCAAACATAGGTTGAGTAAGAGCGTTTATCACTAGGCCAGAT
>CALAJG010000265.1 GCA_937923375.1 uncultured Leucothrix sp. | reverse complement strand
CAAATAGATCGTACACGCCGCCTGATATTGGAAGACTCTGGCGTGATGGAAATGACACTCACTGAGCACGAGCTAATCGTTAAGGCCATCGAGACAAACGAGCCTGGTATCGCATCCAGCCGAATGGAAGAGCATATGGAACTGCTTGATAAGAAGATTTTAGAAGAGTGGAAAAAATTCCCTGAGTATTTCATTCAGGACTAATGCCAATGCCTGGCAATCCCTACCCCCAATCTGATGTCAGGCTTAAATTCTTAGCAAGATTACAGTAAGCTGTATCTCACAACGTTAACTATAAGATGCTTGTGGATATAGATGATAGCGCCTAATGCTACACAACTAATTATCGTCGATGATGATTTCGATTTGAGGGACTCTTTAGAAGCCTATTTCGATTCGCCTCAATTTACAGTTGCCAGCTTTCATTCTGGCGAATCCTTGCTCGAAAATCTCCCCGAGCGCTTCGATGGCGTGATTGTATGCGACTTGAAAATGCCTAGCATGAATGGTTTGCAAGTGCTCGAAGCGTTGCAACAGATACCTGACCCTCCTCCAGTTATCCTAATGACTGCGTTTGGCGATGTTCCCGTCGCAGTCGAAGCAATGAACCTAGGTGCTTACGATTTTATTGAAAAACCTTTCGATCCAGCCGTAATGAAAGAAAAAGTATTACAAGCCGCTAGAACTCGCCGCACCCAGACTAAGCACCCAACGTTTGATGAAAAAACTAAACTGCGAGAGTATGTTGATAACTTTGAGAAATCACTGCTGGAGCAAGCATTGAAAGAGTGTGCAGGTCATATTGGAAAAGTCTGCGATCTTTTGAAAATCCCTCGCAGAACATTAAATGAGAAGCTACTGAAACACCGCATCAATCGTCAAGACTTCGTAAACTAAGCAGAAATGGTGCTTTATCTCAACGCATAAACAAAAAATGACGGCATCAAATCAGCTGCGATGGATAATAGGCTCAGTGTTGCTACTGCTCGTATTCCTTGCCCATTTTATAATTCGTGATGATTACCTCAAAGATCAAGCGAGCAAGCAAACCGAACGGATAGAAGTTTATAGAACAGCGTTGAATGCTACTTTAAGTCGACATGATTATTTACCGGTAGTGCTTAGTCAAAACGATGCATTATTTGACATGGCGTACAACGACCCAAACACCGCCAGCAAAACATTGGAATCAATTCGCAGTGCTTCACAAGCAGATTTTGTATTTATCCTGAGGCCAGACGGCATGACTATTGCGTCGAGCAACTGGCAAGATGCTAAGAATAGTTTCGTAGGCAATAACTATGGCTTTCGCCCTTATTTTACTCAGGCAAGACAACAAGGTAATGGGACTTTTTTCGGTATTGGTGCGACGACAAGCATTCCGGGGTATTTCGTTTCCTCAAGGTATCCAGACTCTGGACCAGTCAAAGCAGTAACGGTTGTCAAAGTTAATTCCTCGTCGCTGGATAAAAACTGGAATAGTGGCGATGAGGATGTGTTTGTTTCTGATAAAAACGGCGTAATTGTACTAAGCAGTAATACCGATTGGCGCTATAAAACACTTGCAATGTTAAGCGATGCTCAAAGGCTTGAGATAAAAGAACAGCAGCAATTTGGTAAGGAATCACTGCCTTTACTCGAGAGAAACTACGATAGTCACAACTCGTCTCTGGTCACCATTCAAGGGACTCGCTATCTGGAAACAACCGCTGACATGGGGAAGATGGACTGGAAAATGCATTATCTTGCTCCTTATTCTGTGGTCCGGGATCAGCTCGTTTCCTTTTGGTCCAAGGCAATTATTCTTGGTTTGATTGGCTTGGCAGCACTTTTGTTAATTCGCATGATTAATGCACGAAATGCCCTGCTCGACTCCCAGGGTGAATCCACCAAACTGCGGGAATTAAATCAGTCTCTAGAGCACGAAATAATAGAGCGCAAACAGGTTGAGTCAGCGCTGCGCAAGGCTGAAATAGATCTGCGGCGAACCAGCAAGCTCACAGCGATGGGCCAGCTATCAGCTTCTATAACGCATGAATTGGGACAACCGCTTGCTGCGATGCGAACCTACATTGCGAGCATGAGACAAAGCAACGCCTCTCAGCTGCAAGATAAAACCTTAGACAAGCTTACTGCCTTAGTCGAGCGGATGATTTCGATCACCCAGCAGCTGCGTTATTTCGCCAGAAGCGGTGACAAAGAGGTACGTCGCATAGACTTGCTGGACATCATAGACGGAGCACTGAACATCACCCAACCGGCGATTCAGGAGAACGAAGTGACGCTTGAGCTGAAGCATCCTAAACAGCCGGTTTACGTAATTGCTGGCAGCGTGCGTATGGAGCAGGTGTTAGTTAATTTGATACGAAATGCTTTGGATGCGATGCGTGACAACACAGAAGGCTCGCCTAGACGGCTACTAATCTTACTGGAAGAAAATGAATACCATGCGGTGCTCACGGTCGAGGACTCAGGTACTGGGCTCTCAGAGGAAGCCATAACACTGCTATATGAGCCTTTTTACAGTACCAAGCCATCAGGTGTGGGCATGGGTCTCGGTTTAGCAATATCTGCCAATATTATTGCTGAAATAGAGGGTAATATTCGTGCTGAGAACAAGCCTGAAGGAGGCGCGCGTTTTATAGTGACCCTGAATCGGCAGAAATCCGCCTAACGCTTTCTAAAAAAACTCTGATAGTCTACATCCTCACACTTTGTTAAATGTTGGAGGAAGATATGAAGAAGAATCTTACGGTTCTAGCCGCTAGTGCTGCCCTGGCACTATCCGTTAGCGTGGCAAACGCTGACAATAAAGACTACGTTTTAAACACAGCATCGACTGGTGGTACATATCACCCAGTTGGCACTGCGATTTCAACACTATCCAAAATCAAGCTACTACCCAAACAGAAGTTCAGCCTAACTGCTGTTAACTCAGCAGGTTCTGGCGCCAATGTTCAGGCGATGAGCGCTGGTACCGCTGATTTTGCTATTCTTCAGGGCCTCTATGGTTCTTACGCAGCCACTGGCACAGGTCCTGTGACAGCGAAGCAGGAAAACATGCGCTCGGTCACAATGCTTTGGCAGAACGTTGAGCAATTTGTTGTCGCCAATGAATATGCAAAGACTGGCACGATGGCAGACATCCTTGCTCTGAAGGGCAAGAAAGTCGGCATGGGTAAGCAAAACTCAGGTACCTTAGGATCTAACAAGGTGCTACTGTCAGGCCTTGGTTTAGATATGGAAAAAGACTTCGACCTTATGTACGCAGGCTATGGTCCAACAGCAGATGCAATGGCTAACGGTCAAGCGGTTGGCGCAGGTATCCCTTCGGGACCACCAACAGGCGCAATCACCAAGCTAATGGCGGCAAACCAAGGCAAATTCACAATTCTGGACGTGACTGCTGAGCAGGCTGAGAAGATGAATAGTGGCCGTAACCTATGGACGCCTTATACCATTGCAGCGGGTACTTACCCTGGACAGGAAAAGGACATTAACACGATTGCGCAGCCTAACTTCCTTGCGGTTAATGCGAATGTTGACGAAGAGCACGTTTATCTTCTGACTAAAACAATCTTTGAAAACCTGCCGTTCTTACAAGCCATTCATAAAGCGACTAAAGCAATGGATGTGAAGAAGGCAATGGGTGGATTACCAGTACCGCTACATCCAGGTGCTGCGAAGTACTACAAAGAAGTAGGCTTAGAAATCCCTGAGCGTTTAATGGCCAAATAAGTCATTGCGGTAAACCTAGTTAGGTAAACCGACGCGTTAAAGGAGGCGGTGTTCCACAAGCTGTGACATCGCCTCTCTATTTACTGCATCCTCCTGATTTTCTTATCTCTGGCCAACCTCATGACTCAAGACACAAGCGACAACGACGTTCTTGCTAGCCACAATATGCGTGACAACTGGTTACTACTGGAAGGGCAAAAAAAGTCACCGCTAGAGTGGGCCATCGCCGCATTCGCTGTAGCATTTGGTCTTTGGCACATCCTGACCAATCTCTATTTACAAGAGCCTGGGCTTTGGCAAAATGCCATTCATTTTGCAGGCTTTGCGTTTCTCGCTTCCACAATTTACAGCGCCTTCGGTCACAGCAAAGACAAGCCATGGGCGATTAAACTCGACATAATTTATGGCCTGCTAGTCGCTGCAGCAGCGCTATGGGTTGCGGGCTCAGAGTCCAGAATATACGAGACGACGCTTGCAGTAACTGGCCAGTCCTGGCAGTTCAACATCATCGACTGGGCCGCAGGCGGCATCTTGCTATTCGCTGCGCTGGATCTTTCTCGGCGGGTCTCAGGCTGGGTTATACCTATTCTTGTCATACTGTCATTGGCCTACATAACCGTGCTGGGCGAGCACCTATCAGGTGTTTTCCGTACCGCTAGCCTACCTATCAATGACGTCATGTTTCGCTCCTTGTTTAACGACGAGGGTATGTTTGGGATCTTAGCTACCATTTCCTCAACCAATATCACCTTGTTTATGATTTTTGGTGGGTTTCTGGTGGTATCTGGCGCGAGTGATTTTGTGATCGAAATCTCAAAATTAGTCGCTGGTAGAGTACGCGGTGGAGCGGCCTTTGTGGCAGTCCTGTCATCGGCTCTGACGGGTACAATCAGTGGTTCTGCTATTGCTAATACCGCTTCCACAGGCGTTATAACGATACCGCTAATGAAGTCTAATGGCTTTCGTGGAAAGTTTGCTGGCGGTGTTGAAGCCGCTGCCTCTACGGGTGGCCAGCTGATGCCACCGATTATGGGGGCTGGTGCCTTTGTTATGGCAAGCTACACCTCTATTCCCTACTCAACGATTGTTGCCGTTTCGGTAGTGCCTGCCATTCTATACTTCCTGTCAGTTGCCTTTATCGTGCGCATCGAAGCGGTAAAATATAACGTTGGCGATGATCAGGATTTGACGATAGATAAGGGCAAGATTTTTTCTGGCGGCATGACGTTTGTCATACCGCTGACGGTGATGATTTGGCTACTCATGAGCGGCGTCACGCCTAGCTACGCGGCCTCATGGGCTATCGCTACATTGATTGTGGTGTCTTGGTTGATGGCGCTGATTGCTAAAATTAGCCGACGTGATGATTTTGCACCGGTCTTTATGGGGCCCACTAAAATTTCTGAAGCGTTTATGTTTGGCATGCGCGCCTCGATCCTTACTGGCATCTTGCTGGTAGCCATTGGAATTATGAATAACGCCATAGTAACGTCCGGGATTGGCAACGCATTCTCGCTGATGATCGCACAATGGTCGCAGG
>CALAJG010000264.1 GCA_937923375.1 uncultured Leucothrix sp. | reverse complement strand
AGCGTGCAACTTTGAAGGTAAGGCAATTTATATGGATGTTGATATGATCAACCTCCGCGATATCAGTGAGTTATTTAATCTTGACTTAAACGATAACAAGGCGATTTTGGCTAGAACGGGGACGCGTTGGGATTATGAGTTTTGTGTGATGCTCATGGATTGTGAAAAGCTGAAAGGAATTATTCCGTCGGTGAAAGACCTGAGAAAACTAAAAGGCAATTTTCGCAGCATACAAAACCGCTTGCTTGAAACAGACTTAATCGACAATTTAGATCCACGTTGGAATTGTCTTGATGGTGAGGAACGGGATATCAGCGAAATCTGGCATTTACATTTCACTAAAATGTCTTCACAACCATGGAAGCCAGCTTGGTTCACAGGCATACCTGAGGAACATGAGAGGCCTGAGATAGCCGACTTATGGCAGGAGTATAAGTCAGAAGCATTGGCAAATGCTTGGTGGCCAAAGGTGCCAAAGCCACCTTTTGGAAAATTCAAAATTCGCCAGAGTAAGAAGAAGTAAGTTCCTCAAGCCTTTTTCGTCGCGCCTCTTTATTCATTTTGGCGAGTGCCGCTACGGACTCATAAAAACGCGGCCAGTCTCCCTGCGACTGCTTTAACAACTCGTCAAAAGCCGATACCCAACCATGATAGTCCCCAAATAAAACCAGCGATGCATTATTGAGTGTTCCAGCAAACCATTTATCGTAGCCTTTGCTGCCACCGCCTTTAATCCGAAGTCTTTTATAAGCTTCGCGAAGCTCAGCAAACCCTTGCTTTTTAATCTCGGCTAACTTTTGCGTGTCTTTTGGATCAATCTTCCGATAAGCCTCACCAAGCTTCCTACGCTGTTCAAGGATAATCTTCACCACCTCAGCTGACCTGGATTTTGCCTGTTTATATTTGGCCAAGTCTTGCTGACCGATCTCATGCGATGCAGCCCATACCTTCGCACCAGCTAATTCAACCGTAGTTGCAAATGACTCATTAAATGCGGTGTCTCCAGCCTTATAAACCTGCTGATGACTAAGTTCATGAAACACTAATCCAGCCAAACCCAGATCAGATCGGTAGAGCATCGTATTGAGAACAGGATCTGAGAACCAACCCAGCGTGGAATAGGCTGAAGCGCCGCTAATAATGACATCTAAGCCCTGAGCTTTGAGTTTCTCAGCATAAGCCTCAGCGGCTGCTTTCTTAAAGTACCCGCGATATGACACACAGCCCGCTACAGGAAAGCAATGCTCAATAGGGTGAATGCTGTAAGGTTTAGTCGCGATAACATTCCAGACGACGTATGGCCTGCCCGTATCAACGTATTGGGTGTAACTTCCGTTATCTGGCAGCTTTAATGTTTCAACGGCAAACAAACGTGCACGCTTAATGATCGAAAGTTTTCGCCGCAACTCTTGGTCGGTCGACTCCTTTTTCACAACGCGATCAATAGACTCACGCTTCAGCATGATTTGGCTATGGCCTTTGACCACCTGTGAATAAAAGCCAATAGACTCGCATGCTGATAACCCAAGTACGGCAACCACTATTAGTAGTAGTGCAAAACCCATTTTTAGTGCCCGGTTACTCACTAAATCCCCTGATTACAAATAATTAAACACCAGCGTTAGCCGCATCTGGCCTGTTTGCTGTTGCGTATATCGATGACAGACCTGAACTACTCGCGTGATCATGGTCAAACTCAACCTATCGCAACAAAGGTACTAATTAATGAAAAATAAGCTTCTTTTGACAAGCGCTCTGATTATGACATGTGGAGCAACAAATGCAGACACCTCTCAGATAAAACTTGGGGAATTTTCCAAGGGTTCACTCACCGGCTGGGAAAGTAAAGTATTTAAGGGCAAAACCCAATATCAGATTAAACAGCAGGGTAATATCAAGTCGCTCTCAGCCGTTTCCAATGCGGGCGCCTCAGGCTTAGGTGTACGTAAGCGCATCGACCTGACTAAAACACCGTTCTTAAACTGGAGCTGGCGTGTCGATAAGCCACTTCCTCCGCTCAAAGAAAAAACCAAAGCCGGGGATGATTATGCCGCGCGTTTATATGTAATCATCGACGGTGGGCTATTTATTTGGAAAACCAAAGCCCTTAACTACGTTTGGTCGAGCACGCCAAGCAAAGGTACTAAGTGGAATAATGCATTCGCACCAAGAAATGCGCGCATGTTATCTGTTCGCGACAGTCGCAATGGGCCCGGCCAGTGGTTAAAAGAGAAACAAAACGTACAGCAAGATTTTAAAAATCTATATGGATTTATCCCACGCTATATCGATGGTGTGGCTCTGATGACAGATACCGATAACAGTGGCGGCAGTGCTGCGGCTTCTTATGGGGATATCTTCTTTAGCGCCAAATAATTCAGGAAGCGTTAGAAACATCAAGATCAAACACAGCATTAGGATCAAGGGCAATTAAACGTCCTTGATCCAATGCTTGCCGACCCAACTCAGATACCAAATAGTGTGGCACACCATATTCTCTAGCTGCAATTGCAGCATGACAAAGTTGTTCACCCCGCTTCACTACAATTCCATTACCCGTTTTATCTTCCTAGTCAGTTGTTTATCCCTCTGAAACAACCAATTTTAAAAAAAATTTTTTCTCCTCTCTAGGTGAGTCTGCTTCCTTATTAATCAATGGTTTAATCAAAAAAATGCTCAATAAACTGATGATTTTTTCAGAATAAATAAAAATTATTGAGCCTTTTTTCGATTCTTTTTCGCTTTCCTGTTCAAGAGCGACGAAATCTACATCACACGCAAACGTCATTGCTCTCTTTTATAAATTTGCTACGTAACCGTTTAATTAATATAAATTTTTTATTTCGAGGACAGACATCATGAAAGCTCAAATCAAAACAATTCTTACGACTTCAGTTTTATTATTAGCTACAACTCAAGTTGCAACAGCTCACAATCTAGGTGCAGTAACAATCGAGAAAGTTGGCTACGCTGGAAACGGTTGTCCAGCAGGTTCAGCATCAGTTGTTCTAGCTAACGACAAGAAAAGCGTTTCAGTTTTATTTGATGATTACATCGCTGAAGCCGGTGGCCACGGCCAACGTACATTTAACCGCAAAAAGTGTGATATCGCTTTCGGTCTTAAAGTACCAAACGGCTTGAGTGTTGCCTTGATTAATGCTGACTACCGTGGTTTTGTTGACTTACCACGCCGTGCTAAAGCTACCTTTACACGTGATTACTTCTTCGCTGGAACTCGTGGTCCACGCCTTAAGAAAACATGGAGAGGTAACCGCAGTGATGACTTCACTGTAACTGACAGAATGGGTGTTATGTCACGAGTTTACTCACGTTGTGGTGCTGACGTAATCCTTCGCTCTAAGACAGCAGCAACTGTTCGTACCCGCCGCGGTCAGGAAGCGATGATGTCTGTCGACTCAGCCGACTTAACCAGCCGTACAATCTTCCGTTATAACTTCAGCTGGAAGAGATGTTAATAGGATAGTTAATATCTAACAAACAGTTCGACCCAACCTTTAGGCCACCTTCAATTGATTGTGGCCTTTTTTATGGCCTCAAAGTTTATGTTGTTCATTCTGCGGTATATCTTCCCTTCTAATTTCAATGGATGGATGAAAGTTAAATCGGAACTGTCAAAGATAAACTCTCACGCCCCATCATCGATTCAAACCACTTAGCTAACTTCGGGTGCACTTCGCGCCAGTCAGCTTCAGCGAAACGAAAATCACGATACCCCAACGCACAGGCCACGGTCAGTTCGCCGATAGTAGGCTCACGACTAAATTCATCACACTGCTGCTCCAACTGTGCCAGACTCCGTTCAATCTTCTCCGCCTGATTGTCTATGAAAGCTTGCCAGTGTAGCTCCGCCGGACGCATGGCTAATTCATAGCGAAGAGCGACAGATACATCCATAATGCCATCCGCCAGTGCTTGCAACTGTAAAGCCTTAAATCGGGCATCTATGTTGTCAGGAAATAATGACCCTCCCCCAATATGATTGAGATATTCGCAGATCACTGGCGAATCATACAAACCTTCTCCCGAATCAAGAACCAAACTCGGTATCATTCCCAAGGGGTTAATATCGTTGAGACCTTCGTTATTTGAAACGGGAGTCACGACCCCGGGGTCAACTATTTCTACCCTATTTTGGAGTCCGAGCTCGATAACTACAACGCGGGCCTTACGTGCAAAAGGGGAGGCGGGCAGTGAAATGAGTTTCATGATGCGTCCTTTGAAATTGTTATACTTAACACTATCATAAACCTGACTCGACCAATTAATGAATAACCAGACTCCATTTATTTTCCCGGAAATACTCGATGCCTTTGAAGGCATGAACCTCTCAGTAGATAAATTATCGATAGAGGGGAACGAGCACCTACCCTCCTGGTACAAAGTGACTGATCTTGCTGCAGAATCAATTGCCGTCGCTGGTTTGATGCTTAGACAGCGAGCCGGAGCTGACAGTCAATTGATTCGGTGTGACCGCCGCCTTGCTTCTTTGTGGTTTGATAAGTCGATCCGCCCCATAGGCTGGGAACTGCCGCCAGCTTGGGACAGTATCGCAGGTAATTATCAAGCAGCAGATGGTTGGGTACGTTTGCATACCAATGCGCCCTTACACAAACATGCTGCGCTTAGAGTTTTAGACTGCCAAGATGACCGGGAAGTGGTTGGCAACATTGTAAAAACCTGGTCAGAAGATAGGTTGGCTGAGGCAGTGATTGAGGCCGGTGGCTGTGCTACTGCGATGCGTAGCTCCACGCAGTGGCTAGAACATCCTCAGGGAAAGGCAGTGTCTGCTGAGCCACTGATTCATTGGGATCTACGCAACCAGGAACCAGTTCACTCTGACAGCCAGAAACCAAAAAATAAAAGCTCGGCTGCTAGTTCGGGGAACAAAGAAACTTCTAATATAACCCCCCAACGTCCCTTAAATGGCATTAAAGTGCTCGACCTGACGCGGATTTTGGCAGGTCCGATCGCTACACGATTTTTGGCCGCTTATGGTGCTGACATTCTACGAATCGACCCTCCTGGCTGGGATGAGCCAAGCACGGCACCTGAAGTGACGTTGGGTAAACGCTGCGCCGGTCTAAATCTGAAGTCAGCCATCGGTAAAACAATTTTTGAGGGTTTACTGCAAGAAGCAGATTTGTTGGTTCATGGTTACCGCCCCGGCGCGTTAGCCAGTTTAGGTTACGATACCTTGACACTGCGAAAAATTAATCCAAAACTGGTCGATGTGTCGCTCTGTGCTTATGGCTGGACAGGCCCATGGGCGCATCGACGCGGCTTCGATAGCGTGGTGCAAATGAGCTGTGGAATTGCTGCCTATGGAATGGCACGAGCAGGAGCTGAGATACCAGTGTCGTTGCCTGTACAGGCCTTGGACCATGCCACGGGCTATCTGATTGCTGCAGCCGCTATACACGCGCTAAATTGCCGGGATAAAACCGGCGCCATATACTCAGCTCGCTTGTCTCTGGCCAGAACAGCGTGTTTATTAATGAAGCAGCCGAGCAACCCTGCTGCCAGCAACTTTGCCAATGAAACATCACAGGATGTTGATACCTTAATTGAGCCTACCGAGTGGGGGAATGCTCAGCGCATTCGTTTCCCATTGTCCATTGAAGGAATACCAGCGATGTGGAACCACCCCGCTGGTAGTTTGCATCGATCTGAAGCAAATTGGAATGCAACCTAAAACCTAAAGCAGCTCATTAATATTGAACACCCTAACGGTTTAGAACAGCTTCAGTCGAAAGAGATTTGCTGGTCCGGATCGTTACTGGGACTAACAACGACAGTTCCCGACATCTTGTCATGCCAGCCTTGCTTGCGCTTATCCCATGCTATCCATAGGAAGCCTAGGCAAAAAGGCAGAGAGGAAATAATATAACCGAGATAGCGACCAATAAATTGCATTTTTGAAGGATGGCCACCCGTTTTAGCATCGACGATTTTGGCTTTGAAAATCATTTTCCCCGGGGTGCTACCTTTGATAATCCAGAAAGCAAGTATCAGAACGACAGGGAGTAAATAAAGTACAATCATTGCACCGATACCCGGCGCCTCCGACTGCATTGCAACCATATCCATACTACCCATCAGCAAATACATGATTGGAAAGATGATTATCATCATCAACAAGCTATCTATAAAGTAAGCTCCAAAACGTGGCCAGAAACCGACATATTTCAGCGCTTCAAAGTTTTGTAACGGTTGCAGCTCGGCGCTGGGTGCTTGATAAGGATTATCCATGCTTTTTACCTCTTTTTATTTATTATAGTGCACCTTAAGTGTAACTATAATGAACAAATATTCAACCTATCAATAAAGAGATTTGGCAGTTTTTATTGGCTGTATTAACCGCAGGTATAGGGAG
>CALAJG010000263.1 GCA_937923375.1 uncultured Leucothrix sp. | reverse complement strand
GATCATATCGATACCGACCGTACCAAACACCATCCGCTTGGCTGTGGCTACATAGATATTTCCAGGACCCACAATCTTATCAACGGCGGGTACCGTTTCTGTACCGTAGGCAAGTGCCGCCACTGCTTGAGCGCCGCCTATAGTGAATACCCGATCAACTGAAGCAACGGCAGCAGCTGCCAGCACTAGATCATTAAGTTCACCATCCGGCGTGGGTACCACCATAATTAACTCAGCCACACCTGCCGTTTTAGCCGGAATAGCATTCATTAGTACTGATGAGGGATACGCAGCTTTACCACCAGGAACGTATAAACCGACGCGATCCAGAGGGTTAATTTGCTGCCCAAGCACCGTGCCATCTGCCTCGGTGTATTGCCAGGATTCCAACGTTTGGTGAGTGGCATAGGCTTGAATGCGGGCCGCGGCCAACTCCAATGCTTCTCGTTGTTCAGCAGGAATAGATTCCAAAGCTTGCTGCATTCGCTCGGCAGACACTTCAAGCTCAGCCATATTGGCTGCCTGCATGCGGTCTAGCCGATTAGTATATTCCAAAACCGCCGCATCACCGGTGGCTTTAACATCCGCAAGTATCTTATTAACTGTCGTAAATACGGCTTGATCAGACTCGGTTTCCCACGCCAGCATCGCTTTAAGCTCAGGCCAAAAGTCATCATCCCTTGTGGTTAAACGTTTAATATCCATTCCATCTTATCCAATTAATTCTGCTAACAGCAACTGGCAACATCGCAATCAACTAACGTTTAAATTTCGGCGTGTTTTCACTGCATCGGCTAATTGTTGAAGCACTTTAACCGTGTCGTCCCAGCCAATGCAGGCATCAGTGATGCTTTGACCATAGGTTAAGGTACTCTTATCAACACCCTCACCTTTCTGATTTCCTTCAACCAAATGACTTTCAATCATTACCCCACTAACATCGTAACTGCCATTGGCAATTTGGTTTGCTACCGTGGTTGATACTTTCAGTTGATTAACATGATTTTTACGGCTGTTCGCATGGCTGAAGTCGACCATTAGCGATGACGATAAACCATTTTTGCGCAACTCCTCTGAAGCATCTTCAACGCTCACAGAGTCATAATTCGGGCGCACCCCCCCGCGAAGAATGACATGACAGTCATCATTTCCTGCAGTGGTAAAAATTGCCGAATGGCCTTCTTTAGTCACGGATAAGAAATGGTGTGGGTTAGCTGCCGCCTTAATGGCATTGATAGCAATATCGACGTTGCCGTAGGTACCGTTCTTAAAGCCGATTGGACATGAACTTCCTGAGGCAAGTTCACGATGCCCCTGACTTTCTGTAGTTCTTGCGCCAATCGCACCCCAACTGATCAAGTCAGCTACATACTGTGGAGAGATTAGATCAAGGAACTCAGTCGCTGCCGGCATACCTTTTTCTGACAGCTCCAGTAGCAAGTTGCGCGCTACGCGTAACCCTTTATTGATGTTGTATTTACCAGAAATATCAGGGTCATTAATCAGCCCTTTCCACCCAATGCTAGTACGCGGCTTCTCAAAATAAACCCGCATAATGATTTGCAGTTGATCTTTTAAACTTTCTTGTAATACAGCCAGACGGTCAGCATATTCATGAGCTGCTTTAGTGTCATGAATCGAGCAAGGCCCTACAACAACCAATAAGCGATCATCTTCACCTTTGATGATGCGATGGGCTTCCTGACGTGCCTGAACGACCGTTTTGGTCGCTGCTTCAGTAATTGGAAATTCCCGCGTTAAGTCGGCAGGTGGCATTACCTCTTCCATTCCGGTAATACGTAAATCATCTGTGACGAGTTTCATATGTTTTATCCCCTTCTAACCCTTGGCAACGGCTTCAGACACCTTATCGATTATCTGTTTCAGCTGCGTGTGTTTCATTTTCATTGAGGCTTTATTAACGACTAAGCGCGAACTTATATCGGCCATGTGTTCTTGAGGTACTAAGCCATTCGCACGCAGTGTATTACCGGTATCCACCACGTCTACAATGCAGTCAGCCAGGCCAACAATCGGCGCCAACTCCATCGAGCCGTAGAGTTTAATCACTTCAATTTGCCTGCCTTGTTCGGCGAAATAACGGCGAGCGCAGTTAACAAATTTGGTCGCAACTTTTAACTCGCCCTCTGGCAATGCGACATCTTTTAAACCGGCGGTCATTAACTTGCAGCAGGCAATTTTCAGATCCAGCATTTCATACAAGCCTTCGCCACCATGTTCCATCAGAACATCTTTGCCAACAACGCCAAGGTCAGCCGCACCGTATTCAACATAGGTCGGCACATCGGTTGCGCGAATAATGACTAGCTTTATGTGCTCGGAGGTAGTATCCAGAATTAATTTTCGACTGGTTTCCGGATCATCTAAGGCTTCGATTCCAGCGGCCTTCAACAGCGGCATGGTTTCTTTGTAGATTCGACCTTTGGACAAGGCAATAGTGATCGTGTCAGTCATAGTTGACCGACACGCATAAGGCTTCAATCTGCATTTGCTGCATCTAGATTATTCCCACAGGAAAAACAAATGCGAATGATAACGAAATTACAGGTGAATAACACCCTGCGATTCGCTTAACACCGGACCTTAATAAAGATTAAGAATTACTGGCGTTCCAGTGGTTTCCAAACACCTTCCACTAAACCTTCCAGCGGTTGATAGCGGGTTTTGTAGTTCATTTTTCCACAGTCTTTTATCCAGTAGCCGGGGTAGACGTATTCCAATCCCTGTGACTTGGCGTACTCAATCTGCCAAATCAAAGCAAACACACCAATGCCACGTTTGCCGCCTTTTTCAGGATCAAAAAAAGTGTAAACCGCGGACAGTCCCGACTGTAACCGATCAACCGCTGCAACACCGATCAATTCTTCAGCGGCATAAAATTCAACGAATAAGGTATCGCACCAATGAGCCGTTAAAAAGTCCTGAACACCCTCGGCATCAGTATCCTGATGGCGGTTTCGTAAGTAATCGGCATATAGACCAACATATTCAGGCTTAAACCCCTCTTCATTTAACACTACTCGAAGGTCATGATTCATCTTAATGTTGCGGCGTTGGCTTCTATCTGGTTTGAACTGGTTTACTTCAATGCGCGTAGTCACGCAAGACTTGCAATCCTGGCAGTAAGGACGGTAGACCTGACTACCACTGCGTCGAAAACCTGATTTAATCAGATAGTCATAGACTGACATGTCCATCGCGAAATCAGGATCTATCACAGCGTTACGTGCAATCTTACTGGGGAGGTAAGCGCAAGCATGCATCGCTGTTGGATATATTTTTAGGGGTTTTGAAAAATCCATATCGGGGGTTGTATACCTTAATTCGACACTAAATTTACGAGGTTAATTTGGGGAACCTCGCGACTGGTTTTAGAGTAAAACGGTGTAACTTATCCATCAATGTAAACCTTGATCGGAGGCAAGCTCAAATACTACCATCCGACCGAGGGAAACAATTTCACACTTTATTTTCAATAGCCAACCACTAGTCCGGCATTAGACCGGCAATTAGTCGATTGTTTCTTTCCAGCTTTTAACATCTCTTGCAAACTAGAGGTCGCCGGATCACCGTACAAGTTGATCCACAACTCAGTTAAGCGATTCTTTCTGTCGCAGCGCAGGCCAACACTTTTAGCAGTCCCTTTACCAAAACTATCCTCCACCGCCTTACGAATTTTTTTCAACGTCACCTTCTTACCTTTCAGTGAGGTGATTAACTCGTCAACGCTGCCCTTGTCGACGGCTTTGGCCAAGCGGATTGAATCAGCATAGTAAGTTTCAGGATCCGGACTGTAGCAAGTTCCATGTTTGATCCATTCATGACGCTGCAGATTAGAAGTAAAACCCGGCATGTATTTTTT
>CALAJG010000262.1 GCA_937923375.1 uncultured Leucothrix sp. | reverse complement strand
CACAAGTGTTTGTCAGAAGGGCTGATATAGGGCGGGTTACTGACGACCAAGTCATATTGTTTTCTCGAGATTCTCGAGAACCAATCAGATTCAACAAAACCTATATTTTCAATATTCAGGGTTTGTCTATTTTCTTCAGCCACCGCCAGCGCAGCTTCTGAAAAATCGGTTGCTGTAATATCACTATCCGGACGTTCAGTTGCCAGCGCTAATGCAATAGCCCCAGATCCTGTGCCAAGTTCCAGAATTTTTGGTTGTTTTAAATCAACCATTTTTTCCAAGGCTGTCTCAACTAGCCGTTCGGTGTCCGCTCTGGGGATCAAAACATCAGGGGTGACTTTGAGTTTCAAGGACCAGAACTCCTGATAACCAATAAGATAAGCGATAGGATAGCCTTCGGCTCGTTCAGATAGTGCAGTGTTGAAACTATCGTGCTGTGCTGCACTAAGCAGTTTTTCAGGCCAAGCGTATAGATAGCTGCGCTGTTTACATAAGCAATGTGCAAGCAGAATTTCAGTATCTAATCTTGCAGAATCCGATGTCTTAGTAAGAAACTCAGTGCCGTATTTTAGCGCGGCATCAATTCGCATCGATTAGCCTTGGTCTGCCATTGCCGCTAACAAGTCAGCTTGATGTTCACTGATTAAGGGGTCAATTATGGAGTCCAATGAGCCAGCAATTACTTCATCAAGTTTGTACAGTGTCAGATTAATGCGATGGTCAGTCACGCGGCTTTGTGGATAGTTGTAGGTACGAATTCGCTCAGATCGGTCGCCACTACCAACCAAGCTCCGTCGAGCCTCAGCCTGTTCATTGTGCTGAGCTTGTTTTTCGGCTTCGAGTATTCTCGATTGCAATAAGGACATGGCGCGAGCACGATTTTTATGTTGTGAACGCTCATCCTGACACTCGACAACGGTACCGGTTGGGATGTGAGTGATACGGATGGCTGAGTCGGTTTTATTAACGTGCTGACCACCTGCACCGGATGCACGGAAGGTATCTACTCGAATATCAGCGCTTTTGATTTCCTGAGCAGCAACTTCACTGATTTCTGGCATGATAGCGACGGTAGCAGCCGAAGTATGAACTCGCCCTTGAGACTCAGTTTCTGGAACACGCTGTACACGATGTGCGCCAGATTCAAACTTTAGTCGCGAGTAAGCACCTTTACCAATAATTCTTAAAATGGCCTCTTTATACCCGCCGTGCTCACCAATGTTCTGGCTCATAATCTCAACCTGCCAACCCCTTACTTCAGCATAGCGCGTATACATTCGAAACAGGTCGCCTGCAAAAATTGCTGCTTCATCACCGCCGGTTCCGGCTCTGACTTCAAGAAAAATATTGCTGTCGTCATTTGGGTCCTTTGGGAGCAGTAATACTTGTAAGGTAGATTCAAGCGTTTCAAGGCTGGCATTTGCATCACGCAACTCTTCTTGTGCCAGTTCTTTCATCTCAGGATCATCAAGCATTTCCAGTGCGCTTGTTTTATCCTCGCTTGCCTGCAAATAGCGCTCATATTCTCTAACGACAGGTTCGAGCTGACTGTACTCCATTGAAAGCTGCCTAAACTGATTCTGATCACTTATGATTTCGTTTTCAGACAGGAGGATAGCGATTTCTGCGTATCGTTCGCTAAGACTCTCAAGTTTATTTAGAATGGATGGTTTCAATTTAATCTTCTTTAGTTATAAGTGAGCTTTCGTCTGTCAGGCCAAGTAATCTCTTGGCAGCCTCTAACGTTTCCAAATCTCCACTGTGCGCCGCATGATTCATTGTCTGCGTTGGTTGGTGGCCTAGCTTGTTGGTAAGAGTATGGGCGAGAAATTGTAGCGCTTCTTCTGCCGATTTACCATTTTTGAGTTGTTTCAAGGCTTTGTCCAATACCGCTTGCTTGGTTGCTTCTAATTGCTCACGGTACTGTTTGACTTGGTTTATTCGCTGCTGTGCGTTAAGCCAGCTCAAGAAAACCTCAGTTTCCTTAGCTACCATGGTTTCAGCAACTTCAGCAGCACGGCGCCTGGAGTCAATGTTATGATCAATTACTGACTGAAGGTCGTCCACAGTGTAGAGGTAGACATCGTTTAATTCGCCGACTTCGGCCTCAATATCTCTGGGAACCGCAATATCGACCATAAAAATTGGTTTATGCTTGCGCTGCTTCAATGCTTTTTCAACGCTACCTTTGCCAATGATTGGTAACTGTGCGGCAGTAGAAGAGATGACAATATCGGCAGAAGCAAGATGCTGACTTATATCTGTCAAACCAATCGCCGTTGCATTTAGAGTATCGGCTAGCGATTTAGCATTGTCCAAGCTTCGGTTTGCGATAATAAGGCTTTTAATGTTTGCCCCTTGCAAATGACGAGCAACCAGTTCAATGGTCTCACCAGCACCGATTAATAGCGCTGTCTGGGCATCAAGGTCACCAAAAATTTGCCTGGCAAGATTCACAGCGGTATAGGCAACAGAGACAGAGCTTGAACCTATATCAGTATCTGTACGTACTTTCTTCGCGGTTAGAAAAGCATGCTGCATTAAGCGGTTCAGCTTATTGCCGATTGATTTGTGTAAGGCTGCTTTGTTTAATGCTGTTTTGAGCTGCCCTAGAATCTGCGGCTCTCCCAGAACTAATGAGTCAAGTCCGCTGGCGACCCTAAAGGCATGTTGCACGGCATTGGCATCGCTGAACTGATAAATGTATGGCTCTAGGTCATCATTGTGATTGGAATGCTGTTCGCTGTACCACTTGTTCAACGCTTCGGTAGTCACGTCTTGGCCTACACTCGCATAGATCTCAGTCCGATTGCAGGTTGAAAGAACAAGCTTTTCGTCAAATAAGCTGTCATCGCTAGTTAAGACCTCACTGAGTTGTGTTTCGGAAAACGCAACTTTCTCACGAATGCTTACTGGTGCAGTTCTATGGTTTATCCCGATAACAACAATTGGCATACTATTAAGAATTTGTGACAAATTTTAAAGAAGTCAGATTCTCTGACAGGCGCCTGAGGAATACAAGCAGACTTTCATTAATGAGCATTTAGTAGTATAAAACTATTTTAGGCGCTATTTACGATTGGCAAAAGGTCGATAAATAAAGAAATAAAAGTCCCAGTTAGCAGCTTTTTTGAGCACTTCATGCACGCTAACTGGTTTTGTAATGAGGTTTAAGGTAAAAATAATATAAATTCTAATCAAACCCCCGGAATCTAAAGTGACTTTAATGCTAAAGAGATTGATTGTAAGAAATCTTTCGCTTCTTTTAACGGTAAGTGTTATTGCCGTTAGCGGTGGCTGTAAAGATGTCGACATCCCCTTAATCAGCGAATCTAATGCAGCCGCACTGGAACCGGTTCGCAAAAAGTCATTGCCAAAAGTATCTCCTAATAATCATATGTACCATGTCTTAGCAGCGGAAATGCACCGCTTGCAGGGGGATGATGCTATGGCTACCTTACACTATGAGCAAGTTATCGAAGGGAATCAGGATGTAGCTCTTGCAAGAGTCGCGACCGAAACAGCCGCGCAGACTGAGTATCTCGACAAGGCGATTTACAGCGCTGAGCAGTGGGTCAAAATCGGCGACGATCAAATTGAACCACGTCAATACCTGGCGTTACTGCTGCTCAGGGATAAGCAATTTGACCGTGCTGCTAACGAACTAAATGAGATTCATAAACTAATTTCTGATGGTGAGTTTGATGCACTATCGTTCCTGACCTCACTGATTTCTTTGGAGTCGCACCAGGATAGCGCTTTTAAGGCATTTGAGATTTACATTAACAAATACAATAACACTCCCGTTGGCCAGCTAAAGTTAGCCAGCATTGCGTTGGATCATCGTAACTTTGACGATGTGATTGCCCGTATAAATAATTTGCAAGGGAAGCTACCAGCAGAGTTTGCAGAAGAAGCAAGGGTTTTAAAGAGTAAGGCCCTGTACAAACAGGGCAACAAGAAAGAATCAATGCAAGTTATGCAAGATGTAGTATCGGCAAGCAAGGTTGATAATGGTAGTCGTTTGGAATATGCCCGCTTGCTAATGCTAAATGATGACAGAGCGGGTGCTATTCAGCAGTTAGAGGCAATCTACGCCAATACGCCTGAGAATTTTGAAGTTTTGAAGTCGTTGATCGCGCTTTATATTTCTGAAAATAGATACGTCGAGGCAGAAAAACAAGCGAAGAAGTTAGTTCAACAAGGCGCTTACAAAAGTTTAGCCCATCATTTTCTGGCTGAGATTCACGAGAGTCGCAATGAAATGGATGAGGCGCTTCATGAATATGGTGAAGTAAACGCAGGTGAGTATTTCAGCAGTGCCCAGCGTCGGATCTCAGAGTTATTGGTTGACCAGTACAGTTTAGATGTTGCAAAAGATTGGTTAAATACAAAGCGAGAGTCCAGCAATTCAGAGGACATTGATTTTCTTTACTGGCGCCTAGAAGCTGAGCTGTTAATTAAATATAAGGATGATAAAGGTGCTTTTATAGCCTTTAAGAATGCCCATAAAATTGACCCAGACAATGCTCGACTAAATTATCAATATGCAATTATTGCTCAGAGCGTTGATGAAATTGAGCTGGCCGAACAGTTATTGCAAGAAATATTACGGCTTGATTCAGACAATGCGGCGGCACTTAATGCAATTGGTTTTATGCTACTTGAAAAAACCGACCGTTTAGCGGAAGCTTCGGCTTACATTGAAAAGGCACACAAAATAATGCCTAATGACGCTGCCATTACGGATAGCATGGGTTGGTTACAATTTCGTAAAGGAAATTTTAAAGAAGCGGAGGCACTGTTGTCGTCTGCCTATGAAAAAACAGAAGATCCTGAAATTGCTAGCCATCTAATTGAAGTCTTGGTTTCTCAGGGGCAGACAAAGCAGGCAAAAGAATTATTAGCTCGGATGATGGAGCAGTATCCTGACGATGAACGTTTAAAGCACATTAAAAAGAAGATAATCGATATTTAATTGACTGGAATTACTAAAAGCACCTAACAATAACCACGGATGGAAAATCAATGAATAAGTTTAACTCCTTGGCACTTGCCACAACAATTGGCTACGTACTGACAGGATGTTCAACGCAGCAAACGACTCAGCAAGTGCAAACTGCACAAAATACTCCTCAATCACAAGTTGCGCAAAATGCCTCACAAAGGCGAGCTCCATTGGTGTCGGCAACAGCTGTGAAAATGAATAATACGGTACAAAAGCCGACGGTGGTTGCGGTTAGGCCTCAAGCGGTTAAACCAAGAGTGCCGGTTAAAGCAAAGCCCGTGGTAGCTAAGCGTCCGACAGTAACGCGTCGTCCAGTTGCAAAAAGACCTGTTGCAAAGCCGAGGGTCACACCACCTGCACCGAAAGTAAGAACAATTAAAAAGCCGGCACAGCCCGTCACTCCTCAACAAGGGCCGTGGCTAAAGCGACAATTGACGATGAGCCTTATGCCTTCATGGCAGATGGGAGGAAGAGCGGCACTACGCTTTAAGAGTAATGCCTGGACCTTTGGTTTGAATTGGGTTCAGCGAAATAAGCAGCAGTTTAGTCTACAAATCAGAAATCCGATTACCGGAACCATCGTAGGCCTGCTTGACCAAAGTCCGGGTAAGGCTACCCTCAAGTCACGAGGAAAAGTATCGTCGGGTCCTGATGCAGAACGCCTGCTTCAACAGCAGTTGGGTGTTAAGATGCCAGTCAATGGTATGCCGTATTGGATACGAGGTGTCATGGCTCCCCAATACCCAGCTGGCAAAGTCACCTTAGATGCAAAAGGGAGACCAAAACAAATTGTTCAGGCAGGTTGGGTGATGGATTACTTCAACTACCAGAGTCTTAGCTTTGATGCGATGCCTCGAAAGGTGAACATCTCCAGAAAACAAGAGCAAGTTAATGTGAGAATTCTGGCAAAGCAATGGAAAACCCGCTAGATGCAGTTTGGCGGATACCTGCGCCTGCAAAACTGAATCTCTTCCTGCACATTACCGGTGTGCGGGAAGATGGCTATCATGACCTTCAAACTATTTTTCAACTCCTGGATTTTTCTGATGAAGTCGTTTTGCAGCGACGTCACGATGGGAAGATCAACCGCACCCACGGTTTAGAGGGCATCAAGCCGCAAGATGATTTAATTATCAAAGCTGCAAATGCGCTCCGCCACCACACAGGAACTCAGCGGGGGGCTGATATAGGTGTGGTTAAGAGGCTACCTGTTGGTGGTGGTATTGGCGGCGGCAGCTCTGACGCTGCATCGACACTAATGGGGTTGAACCAACTCTGGGAATGTGACTTAAATGATCGAGAGCTGCAGGATATTGGTCGAACACTTGGGGCAGATGTGCCGGTTTTTATCAACGGTAAAAATGCCTGGGCTGAGGGAATAGGTGACTTGCTGACGGACATTAGTTTGCCAGAAAAATGGTATTTGCTTATTCATCCTGATGTGCATATTTCTACCGCAAATCTTTTTTCATCAGATGAGTTGACAAGAGACAAACCCCTACTTAAAATACGCGACTTTCCTGACGCAGACACCTCAAATGTATTTGAGGAAGTGGCAAGAAAACAGTACCCTGAAGTTGATAAGGTGTTTCGCTGGCTTGGTGATTTTGCCAAACCAAAGTTGACTGGTACAGGTAGTTGCATATTTGCCGCTCTTGATACGCAGGAGCTTGCAAGCAAGCTACAAACTCAGGTTCCTAAACAGTGGAATAGTTTTGTTGTTAAGTCGGTGTCTGAATCACCTGTGCTTAAAACTGTTCAAAATATTTCAACTGTTTAGACTTAAATGATGGGTCGTCGCCAAGTGGTAAGGCACCGGGTTTTGATCTCGGCATTCGTAGGTTCGAACCCTACCGACCCAGCCATATAATTCCGATCAAAAGTCTGCTTTATGCAGACTTTTGTCATTAAGGAAACTATTAATCATGTCCGAGATAGATAGGATGATGATTTTCGCAGGTAATGCGAATCCTCAGCTAGCGCAAGAAGTTTCTGAATGCGTTGGTCTGCCTCTAGGCAGAATGCAGCTTAGTCGTTTTAGTGACGGCGAAGTACATGCAGAGATTCTCGAAAATGTCCGTGGTCAGGATGTCTTTCTAATTCAGCCAACCTGTGCCCCTACTAATGATAACTTAATGGAGTTGTTGATAGTTGTTGATGCCTTGTATCGCGCATCAGCCGGGCGTATCACCGCTGTCATACCTTATTATGGTTATGCGCGTCAGGATCGACGGGTTCGGTCAAGACGGGTGCCTATCTCTGCCAAATTGGTGGCGGATATGCTTTCTACCAGCCACGTTGACCGCGTGTTGACTATCGATTTACATTCCGATCAGATTCAGGGCTTCTTTGATCTTCCTGTTGACAATGTTTACGCCTCTGGTGTGATGCGTCAGGATATCCTAAGCAAGAACTACGACAACTTAATGGTTGTTTCACCGGATGTTGGTGGCGTTGTTCGTGCCAGAGCCCTGTCAAAGTCTATTGGTGATATCGATCTCGCTATTATCGACAAACGTCGTCCAGAACCTAACGTCTCTGCGGTGATGAATATTATTGGTGACGTTAAAGGTAAGACTTGCGTACTAATCGATGATTTGGTCGATACTGCTGGAACACTTTGTCATGCCGCGGAAGCGCTTAAGAACGAAGGTGCGGTGAAAGTTGTTGCTTATGCAACGCATGCTGTATTCTCTGGGCCGGCTGTGGAAAACATTAGTGGCTCTCAGCTAGATGAGGTGGTGGTGACCAATTCTATCCCTTTATCGATCAAGGCACAGCAGTGCGATAAAATACGCCAACTGTCAGTTGCTCAGGTGTTGGCAAATACAATGCTGCATATCAATCAAGATCAGTCGGTAAGTGATTTGTTCGGCGAGGTTTAGCTTTAAATAAGTGCTGGCTTGACTTGCGAGAATTGGTAATTAAATTTAAGTGAATCGCAGCGATTTGGTCGCGAACGTTGCGGTTTTTTATCAGTCGATCAACTTTTTGATCACAATGTTACATGGAGAATCATGGCTACTACATATTCATTAGACGCTGTACTACGTACAGATGAAGGCAAAGGTGCGAGCCGCCGCCTACGTCGCACCGGAAAGATTCCTGCCGTTGTTTACGGTGGTGAAGGCGAGGCTGTATCAATCAGCTTAGCTGAGAATCAGTTGGTGCGTCACTTACAAGATGAGCAATTCTACTCATCAATTATCGATCTTAAGTTGGAAACCGGTGATGAAAAGGTACTGCTGCGTGATCTGCAGCGTCATCCTGCTCGCCCAGTGGTTTTGCATGCTGACCTGTTACGGGTTAACAGAAGAGAAAAAGTAAAAATTACCGTTCAGCTTCACTTTATTAATGAAGATACAGCGGTTGGTGTAAAGATGGGTGGTGGAAGAATTTCTAAGACCCTGCAGGATATCGAGATCAGCTGTTTGATAGGTGACATCCCGGAGTACATCGAAGTTGATCTGGCAGATCTCGATGTCGGTGAAGCGCTGCACTTGTCTGATCTTAAGCTTCCAGAAGGTGTTGAGTCGGTTCAGCTTGCCTTGGGCGATGATCATGACTTATCAGTTGTGACCATTCTGAAGAAGGTAGAGAGCAGTGATGCGGCTGAAGAGCCGGCTCAGGCTGCTAGCGAAGAAGCTCCAGCGGATGACGCGGCTGATTCAGATCAAAATGACGGATAACTTAAGTTAACGTTATAATAACAGCTACAGATAACAACAGAGTGAAGCATTGGTTATGAGTGATTCAGTAATAAAACTGATTGCGGGCCTTGGTAATCCTGGTGTTAAGTATGACAAAACCCGGCACAATGCCGGGTTTTGGTTTGTTGATGAGTTAGCACGTCGTTACTCGGGTACTTTTAAACTGGAAACCAAGTTTTCAGGTGAGTGTTGCAAGGTTGAAATAGCAGGTTCTGCTGTCTGGCTACTAAAGCCAACAACCTTTATGAACCGAAGCGGGATGTCGGTTAAGCAGTTATCCTCGTTTTTCAAAATACCATCTGAGCAAATTTTAATAGTTCATGATGAGCTAGACATTGCTCCTGGGACGTTGCGTTTAAAATCTGGCGGTGGTCATGGTGGACATAATGGTTTGCGTGATTTACATGCGCAAATTGGTAAAGACTACTGGCGCTTAAGAGTCGGCATCGGTCATCCGGGCGCTGCTAATAAAGTCGCTGACTATGTCTTATCTCGCCCGTCGGTAGCGGATGAAGCTGAAATAGAGCGAAGTATAGATCTTGCTGCAGATGAAATTGAAGGCATTGTACTCGGCGACATGCAGAAAGTAATGAATACGTTACACACTAAAAGTAACGAAGGTTAAAGGAAGTATTATGGGTTTTAAATGCGGAATAGTTGGTTTGCCAAATGTCGGTAAGTCAACGCTGTTCAATGCGTTAACCAAAGCTGGTATATCTGCCGAGAACTACCCTTTCTGTACAATTGAGCCCAACGTCGGCATTGTTCCTGTGCCTGACCTGCGTTTACAAATCCTTGCAGATATTGTGAAGCCACAAGAAAGGGTTATTCCAACGACCATGGAGTTTGTGGATATCGCAGGCTTGGTAGAAGGGGCATCAAAAGGGGAAGGGCTAGGCAACAAGTTTTTATCCCATATCCGTGAAACGGATGCCATCGCACAGGTTGTGAGATGTTTTGAAAATGATGACATCATCCATGTTAATGCCAAAGTTGATCCGTTATCGGATATCGAAACGATCAATACAGAGCTGGCGTTAGCTGATTTAGATTCGGTAGAGCGTGCTATTCAACGCGCTACCAAAGGGTCGCGCTCCGGAAACAAAGATGCGCTTGCCCAAAAAGATCTATTTGAGCGATTATATGAGCATCTTGGGGAAGCATTGCCAGCGCGTTCCTTTGAGGTAAGCGATGAAGAGCGTGTACTAATGCGTGAGCTTCATCTAATAACCATTAAGCCACTGCTATACATCGCCAATGTCAATGATGATGGTTTTGAAGATAACCCTTTGTTGGACGCTGTTAGTCAGCAGGCTAAAGCCGAAGGGGCCGAGCTGGTGGTGGTCTGTGCGTCGCTGGAAGAAGAACTGTCGCAGCTGGAAGATGAAGATCAGGCGGAATTTCTGGAAGATCTCGGTCTTGAAGAGCCGGGACTTAACCGCGTGATACGCGCTGGGTATAGCATGCTAAATCTGCAAACCTTCTTTACCGCAGGTGAAAAAGAAGTTCGTGCCTGGACTGTTCATGTCGGTGGAACTGCGCCAAATGCCGCTGGCCGAATCCATACAGATTTTGAACGAGGTTTTATACGAGCTGAAGTTGTAGCGTATGAAGACTATGTCGCACATCAGGGTGAGTCTGGCGCTAAAGAGGCAGGTAAATGGCGTCTTGAAGGCAAGGATTACATCATGGTTGAAGGCGATGTTGTTCATTTTAGATTTAATGTCTAATCCCAGTTGACACTTCTTTGTGATACCGATATATTTCGCACCCTCAAGAATTGATTGGCTACATAGCTCAGCTGGTTAGAGCACATCACTCATAATGATGGGGTCCCAGGTTCGAATCCCGGTGTAGCCACCATATATTTAAAGGCTCTTAGTGTTCAGATACTAAGAGCCTTTTTTGTTGCGGAAAGCTGATTTCGACGTTTTCTAAGCAATACAGATAATGGGGATGATTTAAACGTTAAATCATATTATTATGCCTTACTTTTGAAGGTATGTTTCTTGTGGTTTAACACCCTACATGCCTCACGCAGTGTTACTTAAGTCAGGAGAGAGCAGGTGGAATTATCCGGAGCCAAGATTTTCGTTGAGAGTCTGAAGGCAGAGGGCGTAGACACAATATTTGGTTATCCAGGTGGTGCCGTACTGTTTCTCTATGATGAGTTGGATAAAGCAGCGGGTGAAATAAACCATATTCTGGCACGTCACGAGCAAGGAGCGGTGCATGCTGCTGAAGGATACGCTAAAGCCACTAATAAAGTTGGGGTGGCGATTGTCACGTCTGGACCAGGTGCAACCAACGCGGTTACTGGTATCGCCGATGCGTATATGGACTCTGTGCCGTTAGTTGTTTTTACAGGGCAAGTGCCACGGGCTTTAATTGGTAATGATGCATTTCAGGAAGTCGATATCATCGGGATTACCCGTCCCTGTGTGAAGCACAACTTTCTAGTTAAAAATATTGAGGATCTGGCTTCCACGATTAAGAAAGCGTTCTATATCGCAAGTAGCGGGCGTCCTGGGCCAGTTCTGATCGACATTCCAAAAGACATTACCGACGGAAAAGAAAAAATCGCTTTCGATTATCCTGATACTGTTGATATTCGCTCTTATAATCCGAATGTCAACGGCAATCCGAGGCAGATTAAGCTTGCGGCAACTGCACTGCTAGAATCGAAAACCCCTATTCTCTACACTGGTGGAGGAGTTGTCCTTTCCGACGGTGCTGAGCAGCTTACAGAGCTTGCAAGACTGTTAAATTTCCCCGTGACGAATACATTGATGGGGCTGGGCGGTTATCCGGCGACAGACCCTTTATTTGTCGGAATGCTGGGTATGCATGGAACCTATGAAGCCAATATGGCCATGCACAAGTCTGATCTTGTGGTTGCCATTGGTTCTCGCTTTGATGATCGGGTAACTGGCAACATCGAGAAGTTTTGTCCTAATGCAAAGATCATTCATGTTGATATCGATCCAGCATCAATTTCGAAGAATGTAAAGGTTGATATTCCCATTGTTGGTGATGTTAAGCAGGTGCTAACGGATTTGCTGGTAGAGCTGAAACAGCGAGATGAAAAGCCAGATCCGGAAACCCTGGGCGAATGGTGGGATCAGATCAATGAATGGCGTAAAACAGATTGTTTGAGATATGAACAGGGCGATGATGTTATTACAGCTCAGTATGTTATTGATAAATACTGGCAGCTGACCAAGGGTGAGGCTTATGTTTGCTCTGATGTGGGGCAACATCAGATGTGGGCAGCTCAGTACTATAAATTCGATAAGCCGCTGCGATGGATTAACTCAGGTGGTCTGGGAACTATGGGTTTTGGCTTGCCGGCGGCAATGGGTGTGCAATTAGCTCATCCAGATGCTGAAGTGGCCTGTATTACAGGTGATGGCAGTATCCAGATGTGTATTCAAGAGCTCGCAACCTGTACTCAGTATCAGTTGCCGATTAATATTATTTCACTTAACAATGGTTATCTGGGAATGGTTCGCCAGTGGCAGGAGTTTTTCTACCAGAAGCGTTACTCAATGTCTTATATGGACTCGCTACCGGATTTTGTTAAGCTCGCTGAGGCATATGGTCACATTGGCTTGCAAATCAAAGATCCTGCCGATGTAGAAGGTGCACTGAAGCAGGCTATTGATGATAAACAGCGATTGTATTTTCTCGATTTCATCACTAACCCTGAAGAAAATGTCTATCCGATGATTCCTGCCGGTGCGGGTCAGAATGAAATGATTTTGGTATAACTATGCGACATGTAATTTCAGTTTTAATGGAAAATGAATCCGGTGCATTGTCGAGAGTTGTTGGTCTCTTTTCGGCGCGTGGTTATAATATAGAATCGTTATCCGTAGCACCTACTGACGATGATAGTTTGTCCCGCTTAACGCTGGTTACAAGGGGTAGTGAGCAAATCGTTGAGCAGATTCTTAAACAACTTAATAAGTTGATTGAGGTTGTTAAAGTTACAAATTTATCTGAATTTAAGCTCATAGAGCGTGAAATGATGCTGATAAAGCTTGAAGCTAAACGTCCTGAGTCGATGACTGTGATCAAGCAAATTGCTGATGTTTTTGGTGGCAAAGTAATCGATTTAAGCAATAAGACGTTTACCATTGAGCTGTCCGGTAAAGGTGAAAAGTTAGATGCGTTTATCGAGACAATGAGTGAGCAGATCATCCTTGAAGTAGTTCGCTCCGGCTGTATCGGTATTGCTCGCGGCAATGTCACCTTGAAGGTCTGATACGATATAGAAATACATGCTTCAAGCACG
>CALAJG010000261.1 GCA_937923375.1 uncultured Leucothrix sp. | reverse complement strand
AACTGTGTCTGCAATGATTGTAATACACAACCAACTTCAGTCACCGCCCAATAACGGTAAAACAATTTTAAAGGTTTAAGATACTCATGAAAAATCGTCATTACTTACTCACCGGTCTCTGCTTATTTATCAGTACTCAGGTTGTGTTTGCTGAAAAACACAAAATGGAACAGCACGGAAGCCATGAGCATGGGGCTGCCCGCTTAACTGTGGCGACCACAGATGATGGCTTGGAGATTGCGTTGGAATCTCCAGCAGCAAATTTATTTGGATTTGAGCATAAAGCTAAGACAACCGAGCAGCGCGAACTTGTGCATGAAGTCACAGAGAAACTTGAGGCCGGTTCAAACCTCTTTAGCATCAATGATGCGGCGGGTTGCACCTTCGCTAGTGCGGACGTCGAATCCGCTATGGAAGAAGAGAAACATGCTGACGAAAAGCACGACGACCATGACGATGATCACAAAGATGAGAAACATGCTGAAGAGAAGCACGACGACCATGACGATGATCACAAAGATGAGAAACATGCCGACGAGAAGCACGACGACCATGATGACGATCACAAAGATGAAGAAAAATCACACAGTGACGTTGATGTGACCTGGACATTTAAGTGTACGCAGCCAGCGGCGATTACATCGGTCAGCACAAAACTGTTCTCTGCATTCCCAAAAGGATTCGAAGAGATAGATGTTGAATGGATTACTGCTAGCGGTGCTGGCAAGACAGAGCTGGAAAAAGACGGTACGATTACCCTAAAACAATAAGTCTCACTCTGTGAATGTAATCAAACTAAAAGACCTGACCTACCGATGGCAAGGGCAAAGTAAAAACACCCTGGAAATTGCTGATCTCAGCGTTTCCAAGGGTGAACATGTTTTTCTGCGCGGCGAAAGCGGCAGCGGCAAAACCACCTTGCTCAACTTACTCGCTGGCATTATCACGCCGTCGGAAGGTGAGCTACATCTTTTAGAGCAACCCACCCATCTGATGAAACCCAGCCTACGTGACCGTTTTCGAGCAGATCACATAGGCGTTATCTTCCAACAGTTCAATTTGCTGCCTTATCTCTCAACTCTGGAAAATGTAACGCTGCCATGCAACTTTTCTGCTTTACGCAAACAGAGAGCAGGCAATGCTAAGGGGCAGGCCATTACGCTGTTGGAACATTTAAAATTGGGCGCTGATCTACAAAAGAAGCCAGTCACAGAGCTAAGTGTTGGCCAACAGCAAAGGGTCGCTGTTGCAAGAGCGTTGATTGGTCAGCCAGAAATTATCCTAGCGGATGAGCCTACCTCAGCCTTAGATACCAGTACCCGGGACGCCTTCCTAAAACTGCTGTTTGACCAAGCCGATGCGCAAAACAGCACGGTGGTTTTTGTTAGTCATGATCCTTATATTGCTGAGTCATTCCCCCGAGTTATTGAGCTGTCGGAGGCGAATCAAGCATGATACTGCTTAAATTAACCTGGCGTAGCCTGTGGAATCGTCGCATCAGTTTAATGCTGACCTTGCTGTCGGTGGCTATCAGTGTATCGCTGCTACTTGGTGTGGAATACATCCGTAAAGAAGCCCGCAACAGCTTTATGAATACCATTAGTGGTACCGACTTGGTGGTTGGTGCACGCAGTGGCCCTGTCCAGCTATTACTCTACAGTGTGTTTCGCATTGGTAATGCCACCAATAATATTGGCTGGGACAGTTATCAAGAGTTTGCTAAACACAAATGGGTGAAATGGACCGTCCCATTATCATTAGGCGACTCGCACAAAGGGTACCGCGTCCTTGGAACCTCAACGGATTATTTCAAACACTACCGCTATGCCAATAAAAAGAATCTGGCTTTTGAGTCAGGTAAACCGTTTGCGGATGTATTTGACGCAGTCATCGGGGCAGAAGTGGCTGAACAGCTTGGTTATAGCGTAGGTGATTCGATCATTTTAGCGCACGGCGCTGGCACCACCAGTTTTGCTAATCATGATAATAAGCCGTTTACCGTCACCGGCATCCTAAAGCTAACCGGCACCCCCGTTGACCGCACTGTGCATGTACCGTTGGAAGGCATAGAAGCCATTCATATTGGTTGGGAGTCAGGCGCTAAACCTGGCATCGAAATTCCCGCCGACAGCGTAAAGAAGATGGACTTACAGCCCAAGGTGATCACTGCTTTTTTAGCGGGCCTGAAAAACCGCAGTGCGACGTTCCGCTTGCAGCGCCAAATTAATGAGTATCCTCGTGAGGCATTACTGGCCACGGTGCCAGGTATAGCGCTTGCTGAGCTTTGGAATGCCTTGGGACAATTTGAAATCGTGCTACGGATTATCACTGTTTTTGTACTCATCGCCGGTATGTTAGGTATGCTTACTACACTACTCTCAACGCTTAATGAACGTCGTCGTGAAATGGCGATATTGCGTGCAGTGGGTGCCTACCCAGGACAAGTATTTTTGCTGTTTATAATGGAAGCCGTGGTCATTTCGCTTTTGGGTGGCTTGCTGGGTATGCTGATCACTGGCATATTGGTTGTCTTTGCGCAGCCTTGGGTCGCCAGTGAGTATGGCCTGTACTTGAATCATTGGTTGCCACAATGGTCTGACTGGATGTTGCTGGGAATAGTTGTGTCA
>CALAJG010000260.1 GCA_937923375.1 uncultured Leucothrix sp. | reverse complement strand
GGCAACTGTGCCAATGCCCGGAAACGCTTTTAAACCATTACCCGCAACGGCCAGCACGATCGGAATACTTTTCTTCATTTGATCCTGGCTAAAGTCCAGAAACTTGTCGATATCCAACTGCTTAACGGGCGAATTGTATAGTTCACACAGGTCTTTGACCATGCGAGTCCCGAGGTAACCCTGAATCACAATATCAGCGCCAGGACTCACCGAAGCCATCGCACCCATCACCGCTTTGCGGGTACTGCTTTTGACAATTGCTTCGGCTTTTTGTCGTCTGAAACCGGCTTTTTCAGCGTCGAGTTTTTGTTTGACCAAAACGAACACTGATGCATCGCGTAGGGTTTCTAGCAAATTACTTTCTGCATCGATTTGTGACTGCAGGGCGTTGGCTAATTCATTGACATCGGCTTGGCGGGTTCTGATGAGCGCCTTTTCATTGCCATCTTTGTCTATTTTAATGACTTCTTCACGCCCGCCAGATTGCACGAAGACTAACCGTGCCGACTTGTCGCCGACTTTATCAGTCATTCGCTCATTAAAGCGTAACGTTAATAGTGCTCTTTCCTCATCGTTATAGCGGTCGCTTTTATTGAGCACTACGATCAGCGGTTTGCCGAAACTCAATAGCTCCTGAATGTCTTCAAATTGGCTGCGCGATAAATCAGAATCTGTCACGTAAACCACGATCTGCGCTCTGATGGCTTCATCGCTGGCCATTTCATCCAGAGAGCCGCTAGCTTCATTCCTGCCGGGGAGGTCGGTTAGCACCAGTTGATCACCAGAGTCTGACGACCAGGTGTACTGAGCAATTTCCTGAGTAGAGCCTCCTTTAACGCTGATATCAATGTTGGCGTCGGGTAACAGGCTTTTGATGATTGAGCTTTTGCCAGTACTGACATTGCCAAACAAAGCAACGTAAATGGTGCCGCTTGCTTTGCGTTCCTGAAGTCTTTCCAGTTCACGTCTCAACTCATCGGTGTCCATGCCATATTTCTCGGCATGTTCGATTTCTTCAAGGACGCTGGCTTCGCTGACTTCCTCTTTATGGGCTAATGAGGAAAGGCCCGAGGGTTTGAGCAGTTTATATACCAACCAAATAGCGCCGAGTATAAAGGCACTAATAACGGCCAGGTAACCGTAGAAAAGTGGTTCAGGGAGCTCTTGTAAGCGCCCCCAAATATCAAGCACGCTCCGTGTAGCGAAGAAAATAAACAGTAAGAATAGAACGGCCGAGATGGCGACAAGCCCCGCCAGTAGGCGTCTAAATGTTGTTCCGGCTAATTTCATTGTGTTTTATTGTAGGTTTATTGTCGTTGTACGCAGTTTAACACGCGTCTGCATGTCCGGCTTTAAATTCTAGTATTCCACATTCAACCGTTTGTCTTGATAATTTATCTATTCATCATACCCGCGGAATGATAAACGGTAGAAATTAGTTAGATTGGTTGTGTGATGTTTAGTACAAACAAACCACGTTCAAGGTAAAAAGGATTTTACGAAGCGAGTTTGAACTATAGCCTGTTTGAGTTTCAATTAGCCCCCGAAACGCCAAGCAATCTGAAACCCGTTTTAACGTTGTTTGTACGGCATCCGATGTAGCTTTTGCTCTGTAGCTCGATCAGGCCCACTTGCATAAACCTGATTTAAACAGCGCTGACCGTGCCCCGAGGTTGGAAAACTTAGTATGAAAATACTATCCGCGATGAAAGTTGACCAGCACACCACTCCATGGAATCGGTTATCTTCCTGGTGAGATTCGCTGTAACAATGCCAAAAATAATCTTTAATATATTGTTATGGTGGATCTCTCTGGGATCTAATCCTCTTCGGGTTAGAGCTTGCCACTGCTTTTGATGTTCAAGTAGCTATTAATTAATGAAACCCCAAGATTTTGCGGTGCAACATCCACTGCAATCACACCTTGACTGACCAACGCATCAAACGCAGCTTTACGTTGTTGCAAATAATGATGGGTGGCACCTGTTCTCAAGGCGGTATCAATGTCTGTCGGTGGTGCGTGTAATACATCATCTAAGCGCTGCTCTCTAAGGCTCGCCAGCAAGACTAAATGTCGACGTTTCAATAAACGCACCGCTGCCTGAAGCTCGGTACTGTCTTCATCCCGCACGTTGCTTAAGATAATCACCAGTGCACGTTTTTTATGACGTACCAGTAGATCACTGGCTGCTTGTGTGTAATCTGGGGCGTCGGTTCCTGGTTGGAGGTCATAAGTGGTGTTTAAAATGCGTTGGATAGTGTGATAACCCTTTTTGGGGCTAATCCAACGATTGCTGCCACCAAAGCTGCTCAGTCCCACTGCATCTCCTTGGCGTAGGGCGACATAAGAGAGCATCAATAAGGCGTTTAAAGTGTGGTCGAAGTGCGATAATTCATCATCAATAGCGCGCATTCGATGCCCACAATCTAGTAAGAAAATCACTTCCTGATCCCGCTCATCCTGATATTCACGGGAGATAACTTTGCGAATGCGAGAGGTCGCTTTCCAGTCGATTTGCCGGATGCTATCGCCTTCACGGTATTCTCTGAGCTGATGAAAATCCTGCCCTTGTCCACGGCGCGGTTTTTTTATGATGCCAAGTTGGCTGAGTTGATTATCCGTTGCCAGCAAATTTAGATGTGGAATCGCAGAAAAGTTTGGGTAAACATGCACCTGGCTGTCTAACAGCAAACGATAGTCACGTTCCCAGAGTCCCCACCTGGAGTAAAGGTGGAACTGAACACCAATAAAGTTAAACTTGCCACGTGACTTTGCCGTTACCTGATAACGAACGTCGGCTGACCCGCCCTTATCGAGACTTAGGTTCAGTGGTAAACCAATCGCCTCAAACTCATTTGGATAGTGGTCGAATACGTCAAAAGTCCATGGGTACTTGGAGTGGTTCGTCAGCTGCAAACTAACTGTTCGCTTGACGCCTAAGGGGATCGAGGTATGAACCTCACGCTTTGCCTGCGGTGGTTCACGCCGATACAGCAATAGTAAATCTAACAGGGCGATAATCGCGGTAATTACCAAGGCGATTTTCCAGATCAATACCGCAGGCATCCAAACGCTAGCGATCAGCGCTAGCAATATCAGCAATGTTAATAGCTTATAAAGATTTTTGCCGGGAATAGGAAGCGTCATTATGCGGCTTATTGCCTCGGTGCATCGATGCTTTGAATCACCGATTGCAGAATTTGATCGGTAGAGTAACCTTCCAATTCCATTTCTGGAGCTAGGGATACGCGATGCCGCAACACTGGTAAGCTGACTGATTTCACATCATCCGGAGTAATGAAATCTCGCTGCTCGATTAATGCCTGTGCGCGTGCAGCCCGGATCAGGGAAATACTGCCGCGTGGTCCTGCACCAATGCTTAAGCCCTGCCATTGGCGAGTCGCTCTCACTAAGTTTACCGCGTAATCAATGACCTGCTGATCGGCCTTAACTTCAGCTGCCATCGCTTGCAGCGCTAGAATTTGCCCAGGTGAAGCGACCGCATTAACCCGTGACAGGTTTAATTGATCACCCGTTTGCTTGTTGGTGACGGCGGCCACCATTAGGCTTTCCTCATCTTGAGATGGATACTCTATGAATATCTTCAGCAGGAAGCGGTCGAGCTGTGCTTCGGGTAACGGATAAGTGCCCTCTTGCTCTAGCGGGTTCTGGGTGGCTAAGGTCATAAAAGGCAACGGTACAGAGTGAGATTGTCCTTCGATAGTCACTTGACGTTCCTGCATCACTTCTAGCAGCGCTGACTGAGTTTTAGCCGGTGCACGGTTAATCTCATCGGCCAACAGCAAATTGGTGAACACTGGCCCACGGCGCAGGTTAAACTCATT
>CALAJG010000259.1 GCA_937923375.1 uncultured Leucothrix sp. | reverse complement strand
CCTAACCGAACAACGATCATGTTCTTAGTTGGAACAACCGTAACATACTGCCCCAAGTGTCCTTGGAGTTGATAGAAAGGCGGCGTACTCTCCTGATTTATCCATAGTGAGTAGCCATAGTTACCAGCACCTTGAGGCGTGCGCATGGCTTTTGCAAAGTCCTTACTCAGCAGCTGCTTACCTTCCCACTGACCATCGTTTAGCAAGAGCTGCCCAAACTTGGCAAAGTTACGCGCGTTGCTGCTGATGCAGCAATAAGCCAGCTCAAGGCCTTGTCCGTCAGTGTGCCAAAGGCCATCGTCGTTCATACCAAGCGGCTTCCAAAGTTTCTCGCTGAGGTAGTCTGCCAAACTCATCTCAGGGTGTTTTTTGCGTATGGCTCGTATTAGGGCAATGGCGAGTAGCTGTGTCGATGCGCTGGAGTAGTAAAAGCGCTCGCCCGGCGCATCGCTAAATGAACGGGTTAACAAGAATTTTTCGATATCCTGACTGTAGACGAGCTCGACGGTTGGGCTGAATGGGCTGTAGTAAGCCTCATCCCAATCGTAGCCGCTGGTCATCAAGGATAGTTGTCCGATGGTGGCCTGCTGCACATTTTTATCGTCTTTGAACTCAGGGAAAAAGTCGGTGAATGGCTGATCTAAGCTCGCGAAATGACCTTCTTGAATGGCGATGTCGAGTAACATGGTGACCACGCTTTTGGCCATTGAGAATGAATTGGTCTTGCTACGATCGGTATATCCATTGAAATAATGTTCACTGATGACCTGGCCGTCTTTGATGACCATGAATGCGGCAGTTTCGTATTTGTCCAGATAGTCGACGAGGGTTTTAGGTAAGGGTTTTACGTTGTAGTCGGGGTGTTTGGACCACGGGGTGGGTGTAGCGGTTTTGATGGTATGGGTTTCGAACTGGGCATGGTCGTCGATGTTAGCGGTGGCGTGGCCCACTAGGTAAGTTCTGGAGATGCCAGTTAGGATGTAGCTGTGTCCAGTTAGTGTTAGGGCTAGTGCGCCTGTGGCAATGAAGGCAAATAGTGAAATTAGGGTGTATCTTAGGAATTTTAACATTTATGGGTTTCTTTTAGTGGCCAATTAACCGGACTTTTATGATGCATTTAGTTGTTGGATAATCAATTTAACAGTATGATAATAATATACTTTTAACGAATTATAAACCGGACAAAGAAGTGGACATAATTGCGGAAGATAGAGGTGAGCATGTTAGTCTGATGGAGCCGATGTTGGTTTCCCATACATCAACGGCTCGCAACGAGTTAGCTGATCTCGCTTTAGAGCTTACCGCCAAATCTACTGCACTACGTAAAAGCCTACCTGAAGGAATTACTCACGCACTATCTGATCTAGTCCGCTCGATGAATTGTTACTATAGCAACTTAATAGAAGGGCATGATACTCATCCTGTCGATATAGAGCGTGCACTTAACGAAGATTATAGTACCGATGCAAAAAAACGTGATTTACAACTTGAAGCAAAAGCGCATATAGAAGTACAGCAATGGATGGATCGTGGTGGATTGAAAGGTCAAGCAACGACAGTTCAAGGTTTGCTTGAAACCCATCGGCGGTTTTGTGAATTGTTACCTGATGAACTATTGTGGGTAAAAGGCTCCAATGAAAAACGCGAGCAGCTAATCGGTGGCGCGTTGCGACAGCGTGATGTCATTGTTGGCAAGCACATCGCCATAAGTTCTGGGGCATTACCGCGTTTTATGAATCGCTTCGAAATGGCTTATCAAGGTCTTGGTAAAGTTGATTCTATTGTTTCGTCAGCCTTTGCTCATCACCGTTTATTGTGGATGCATCCGTTCTTGGACGGGAATGGTCGTGTCGCGCGTCTGATGTCCTACTCGATGCTGCGTGATGCGTTGGATACTGGCGGCATTTGGTCGGTTTCTCGTGGGCTTGCAAGAAACGAGGCAACGTACAAAAGCTTGCTGGCACAGTGTGATTTAACGCGGCAAAGCGAGCGGGATGGGCGAGGTAATTTGAGTGAAGCAGCATTGGCAAACTTCGCCAAGTTTTTTCTCGAAACCTGCATTGACCAAGTTGATTTCATGGAAACACTGTTTAACCCCAAGGGGCTTCGCGATCGCATCTTGATTTGGGCTGAGGAAGAGGTGCGAGGCGGCCGCTTACCACAGCGATCAGGCATGGTTTTAGAGGCTGTGCTTTATCGTGGAGCGCTATCGCGTGGCGATGTGGCTGGTGTTTTGGCTACGGGAAATCGCAATGCTCGGCGAGTCACTTCTGCTTTGCTGGAGAAGGGGGTGCTTGCTTCTGAGTCCATACGTTCGCCGTTATTGTTGAATTTCCCTGCGACGTTGGCGGCGCGATGGATGCCGGGATTGTTTCCTGAGAGGTGATGAGCCGCTTAGTTATAGCGCTTATCCATTGTTGAGTGCTCCTAGCTGGTCTGAAATATCCTCACATTGCTCACTAAACCGTTCAATAATGGCGTCGTCTACAGCGAGCCGTTTCATCTCCTCAGGTAGTCGTCTGAGTGGTTCGGCCATTGCATATAAGGCTTGTGTAATGGGCGCAGAATCAACTGTCAGTAATCACAACTGTGTATTTCAGTTGTCAGTGGCAGAAGTTTGATTTTTTGCATTCAATTTAATACAATGAATGCATTGACTGCGAATAAAGGATTTGACTCATGGCTATGATGACAGTAAGA
>CALAJG010000258.1 GCA_937923375.1 uncultured Leucothrix sp. | reverse complement strand
AGAAGAGTGTTACGCCTGGGTGCAGATTGCATGCTCAATGATCGGACCTTATTTGAATTTTTGAGACGCCTAGTCTAGGGGATTTTTGACTTTTTTGCATCCTGAAGTCAGCATCTCTTTCCATCGGTCAGAAGTAATATGGTAGCTACCTCGGTTTTTGTTAGCATGGGTGCTGAACGGTTTAAAACAGCAAAAATAACCAACAATAATGAGCAATTTTAAATGAGCCTTGCCGTAGCCTATACCCGCACAAACGATGGAATAAATGCGCCTCAAGTCAGTGTTGAGGTCGACCTTAGCCATGGCTTGCCGGGATTTTCGATTGTCGGATTACCCGAAGCGGCGGTGCGTGAAAGTAAAGATAGAGTGCGCTCGGCGATTATTAATTCTGGCTTTGAGTTTCCTAATAACCGCATCACCGTCAATCTGGCACCGGCGGATCATCCAAAGCAGGGTGGCCGATTCGATTTACCCATCGCGGTTGGCATCTTAGCGGCCTCTGGGCAAATCGAGCAAGTGGCGTTGGAGTCCTACGAGTTCATTGGTGAGTTGGCGTTGAGTGGTCAGCTGCGTCAGGTCAATGCCGTTCTGCCAACGGCATTCGCAGCGCATCATCAGGGCCGTGCGATTATCTTGCCTGAAGAGAACGCGCGTGAAGCAGGCATTATCGAAAGTGCCTTGGTATTCCCTTGTACCGATTTAATCTCGGTGGCTAAACACTTGAATAACCAGCAATTGCTTAGCTCTTTTAGCCGAGAAAAGGTGGAGACAATATCTGCAAAGCGCTTGGATTTATCGGAAGTCAAAGGTCAATATCAAGCAAAGCGGGCGCTGGAAATAGCCGCGGCGGGTGGACATCATCTACTAATGATAGGCCCACCTGGAACGGGTAAAACCATGTTGGCCAGTCGACTGCCGGGTATATTGCCGGAAATGACGGAGGCTGAGGCGTTGGAGTCCGCCTCTATTGCATCGGTGAGCAATCAAGGGTTTGATTTTGAGAATTGGTCGACGCGCCCGTTCCGCGAGCCACACCACACAGCCTCAGCGGTTGCTTTAGTCGGCGGTGGTTCTAAAGTGATGCCGGGTGAAATTTCATTGGCGCATAACGGCGTATTGTTTCTGGATGAGTTAACTGAGTTTAAAAGCCAGGTCCTGGATGTGCTGCGTGAGCCTTTAGAAACCGGGCGAATTACCTTATCTCGTGCGGCGCGGCAGGCCGATTATCCGGCGCAGTTTCAACTAGTCGCAGCTATGAATTACTGCCCCAAAGGTTTGGACTGCTCGGACAGCGCGAGGCAATGTGTTTGTACTACAGAGCAACGGCGTCGCTATCGAAACCGAATTTCTGCGCCGTTTTTAGATCGCATTGATATTCAGATTGATGTGCCGCGGTTGACGCATGCTGAACTGAGCAATCGTGAAAAGTCAGAATCTAGTGAGGCAGTGTTGGAGCGCGTGTGCGCCGCAAGAGAGATACAGCAGGCACGACAGCAAAAGCCCAACCACGCCTTGGGCACTCAGGAAATAACCGAGCATTGTGAGCTTAGCGACACTGATGAGGAACTGCTTGGGCAGGTTGTTGATGCGTTTAAACTGTCTGCGCGAGCCTGTCATCGTATATTAAAAGTGGCGCGGAGTATCGCCGATTTAGAACAGTCGGTAATGATTCAAACGACGCACTTAACCGAGGCAGTGTCTTACCGTTCAATGGAAAAAGCATAGTGTCGGGCCAGAAAGAATCTGGCCCGTGAAACTTTTACAGCATTGGCATCAATGCTTGATGGTTTAGATGACTGGCCAATGCTTTAGGCGTCATGCCTTCACTGTTTTTGGCTTTCCGACTCAGACCTTGGCTGATTAAATAAGCCGCGGTCTCACCATGTCCAAAGCGAGCCGCCTCGTGTAGGGCGCTCCACTTCTTTTCAGTGAGTGCGAATTTATTGGCACCGTTAGCTAGTAACAGCTGAACAACGGCTAGTTGGCCTTTAGCAGCGGCTTCATGCAATGGTGTTTCCTGATATCTATCGACAGCATTCACATCAGCACCGCCTTCAATCAGGGAGCGAGCGACTTCCACCAAACCTTTAGCCGCGGCCTTATGCAGTAAAGATTCACCGATACTGTCTGAAACGGAAGTTGAGGCGCCTGACTTACCAAGCATTCCAACGACTGCTGCATTACCGGTACGGATAGCAATCTGCATGGGTGTACCTTTGGGGCCCCCAGTATTTGCGTCAGCACCGTACTCTAGCAACATGGCGACAATACCAGTCTGGCCACGGGTAATAGCAGTATGCAGTACTTGGCCTTCAGGCCCTCGGCTATTAGGGTTTGCTCTATATCTTAACAGCTGTTGGACGATACCTTTTTGTCCGCTCACGATGGCTGAGTATAGCGCAGGTCCATTGGGTCCTGATGAGTTTGCATTACCAGAATATTCTAATAGCTTCTGGGTGAGTCCTGCATTGTTAGCGTCTACCGCCATGTTCACGGCGCTGCCTTGTGGCCCTTGTGCGCTGGGGTCAGCTCCATTCTTAAGGAGTAGGTCGATGGTTGGTTGATGACCTTTCTGAATGGCGAGGTGTAACGGGGTTGTACGATTACTGTTAGTGGCATTGGTATTTGCGCCGTACAGTATCAGCTCGTCAGCAATGTCGTAGTTGCCACGTCGGATGGCTGTGTAAAGCACAGGTTCGCCATTTCCGCCGACGAAACTTGGGTCAGCTCCTAATTTAAGGAATCTGTCTGCTTCTTTTAAGCTACCCGCGTTTAAGTTGTCAGCGAATGCCTTTGATACTACAAGGCCTCCATTTGGTCTGGAGGGTACCGGCCGGCGTTGTAGTGTTCGTTTTTTTGTGCTGTAAGCGGGGCCTGCAGTACTAGCTGCGGTTTCTGCTGTAGCGGGTGCTGGCGTCGCAGCGGGTGTGCTTGATGTCCCTGTTGATTTTGGAGTGATTGCCTGGGGTGAAGAAGGTATTGCTGATGAGGTGCCACCGCATCCTGACAGTGCTATTGCAGTTGGGACTGCAACCACTGTCATGAGCTTTGTTAAGTTCATGTGTTGACCCTTTCCATAGTAGTCTATTTTTGATTGTTCAATTATCAGCCAGCTGATTATTCGAGCAATGAAAAACAAGAGACCACCTGAATCGCCTGCAGAATTGGTTAACGAATAATCAACATGATTTTTAGTACGCCCAATATAGCTCAATCTGTAAGAGTTTGTCAGGTCTTTGTTAATGAATCCGCTTTGAGTGTGTACTTTTAGATCAAAATATTCTGTTGTAAATAAAGTAAGCCATTCATGGCTGATGCAACCAGCGTGCTTCCACCCCTTGAGCCCAGCATTGTGATGCATGGAGTGTCTAACTGTTTGTAATTATCCCACAGGTATTGCTTGGCCTCAGAAGCATTAATATATCCTCTTGGCATCGCTATGATCAGCGCAGGCTTATTGATTTCATTTTGTTCGATTAGCTCCATTAACCGCAGTAGTGCGGTTGCTTCATTGCCGATTAAAATAATGCTGCCTTCAGCATAACGTTTCCAGTTTTCTACAGAAACCATAGCGCGGGTTAGCTTTTTAGACTTAGCCTGAGAGATAACATTGGGTTTGTCGATTATGCAGATCGGCTCTTTTCGCAGGTATTCCGTTTTGACCCCCTCAAGCACCATGCCTGTGTCACAAATGATGTTGGCGTTTTTTTTCAGGGCGACCAAACCTGCGTTAATGGCACCATCACTGAAACGGCTGTCCTCAAGCAGATTGTCATCGCCATAGGTGTAAATCATCCTGATGAGTAGCTGCTGTACAGGGTCGTCGGCAGAAGATAAGCCCAGCGTCTCGCGAATAGCTTTTATAGATGTCGCCTGAATAAGTTTTGGATCGCGTTCATATTTGATCATGGGCCGGGATCTCAGTGGGGGGAGCCAACGCTTAATGATAGGGCTAAGCGAAAATATTATAGTCCTGTAATTCTTGAGGTCAAATGTTGACAGAAAAGAATGGGAGCCGTCATTTATTGACAGTTTATTGAGAATTGTCAGCTCTATTTACGAGAGTTTGAGATGATAAAAATTTATATGGTTCTATTTAATTTTATATAAATCATATACTTATGTTTGTTTTATAAAAGTTGGCATCTACTTTGCAACTATCCAGACATAACAACTAAAACAACATAACAATAAAAAAGTATTTACCAGCAAGCCCCTCGAGATGTAGAGCGATTTAGTAATAATAAAAATAAAATCATCGCCGATCTCAACCCCTGCGCTCTTTGTTCCCCCCTAACAAAGGGCGCTTTTTGTATAATGATCCCTCTACAAAAGCGATGCTCAGTCCCTGAGCATCTTAAACATTGGCAAAGCATCCTTACTCTGTCCAGTGCTCTAGTTCCTTAAGATGGTTTAAGCTTAAAGTTGGCGTAAAAATCATTCCATCAAATACGGACAGCGAGATATTAATTCGCTATGGGCTGTAGCGTAAAGCTATCAAAGGCCACTTATCACTATTTACGTACCTTGTAAGCTTGATAAATCAGCAACTTGCAGGAACAAGCTGCGTAATGAGCTCAAGAGTGCCAGACGGTTCTGCTTTAGGCTCTCATCGTCAGTCATAATCATCACTCCATCAAAAAACTCATCGACTTCGGGACGGATGGCCGCTAGAGAACTTAGTGCTTTCGTATAATCTTTTTGGGCTAACAAGGGTTCAAGGCTGGCTTTTTGTTGGGTAACTGCCTGATACAGGGCTTTCTCTTGAGCCTCAACAAATAGTGTACTGTTAACCTCTGACAGTGATGTCTTTCCATCGAGCTTCTTGAGTAGATTAGCAATTCGTTTGTTAGCCGCCGCTAATGGGACGGCTTCAGGAAGTGTTTTAAAGGTGCTAACCGCTTTAACTCGCTGTTCAAAATCAAGTGGAGATTCAACTTGCATGGCAGCGACGGCGTCTATCACGTCATGACTCACTCCTTGATCCTGATAATACGCGCGCAGTCGCTCCATAATGTACTGATAAGTCTGATCAATCGCAGCAGTGGCATCCACTTTGTCTTTCAGACCAGCGGCTGCTTGCTCTAAAAGAGTGCGTAGGTCGACTGATAGCTTTCCTTCTATGATGATCCGCAAGACGCCTAATGATGCGCGACGCAATGCAAATGGGTCTTTGGTACCCGTAGGTTTTTGACCGATAGCATAAATACCTAAGATGGTATCCAACTTGTCGGCTAATGAGAGAATCTTTCCTGTCATATGAGCTGGAATATCGTCGCCAGCAAATCCGGGTTTATATTGCTCTTCAATGGCATAAGCGACTTCTTCAGCTTCACCATCGTTGAGCGCATAGTAACGTCCCATTACGCCTTGAAGGTCACTAAACTCTAACACCATGT
>CALAJG010000257.1 GCA_937923375.1 uncultured Leucothrix sp. | reverse complement strand
ACCACGCAGATAGGGATCATCACCGAGCCCCAAGCCGAGTCATCACGGCTGTAGGGTAGGCGTAAATGACCATGGTGAACACCGTCTTGATCTAAGGGAATCGTTGGGACTATTGGGTTGGGCTTCATGGCCAACTCTCCTTCAATGCTGCGTTAAATGCTAAAGCAAATATACAGGGATTCATTCTTACATTACACAAAATTACAGTGATGCCTCAGCGGAAATTTACAAAACGAAGCTCCGTTATTCCCTTAACTTCCTGTTACCTAATCCGCAAATATCAGCCATTTGTCTTTCTTGAAGTATCAAACTGAATAAATATCCATACGTTGGTTGTGGTATTCATTTAGCTATATCAAAGCGATGGATGTAGGAAGTGAGTATCCAGATTATTAATCTAAATGATAAAAGGACTTAGCACTATGATTAAAAAGGCATTAACCACCCTAGTCTCCTTGTCACCTCTGATTTTCGCTGCGCCGGCGGTTGCTGATTGGCCAGTGGCTATCGCTGACAAGTTTGTAGTTCATCAAAGTCACCCAACTACCCAGCTTGACCTGCTAAAAAACGACATTGGTAAAAATCTAAAACTGTCTGACTTTAACGAATGGTCTGAAAATGGTGCACGGATTCGCGTGAGTAATCTAGGCCCATCCTCAAGGCAAAACGGCTATATCTACGGGGATGTTTCGTATCAACCAAAAGATGGTTTCGTTGGCCAAGATGGCTTCTGGTATGTGATAGAGGATGATCAAGGAAGGAAAAACTCTATTAGAGTCGTTGTCAATGTAAAGGCTGAAACCTCCCCACTGCCGGCGCCTCAAGAAGATACTGTCTTGGTTCCAAAAAATACCCCAGTAAGGATCAATGCGCTTTCCAATGACTTGTTCAGCGATAAAAGGGTCTCAGCCGGAGTATTTACTTTTAGGGGAGTCATCGTTGATTATAATTTCCGCTCGGCAAAAGGCGGGAAAGTTGAAAAAGTCGAGGTTTATCCAGACGATAGGTTACGCTTTGGCTCGGGTAGACAGGGCTTCCAGTACACTGAGAATACATTCAAGTACCAGTTTAAGTATACCCCTCCAGCTGGGTTTGTCGGCACTGATACATTTACTTACGCTGTCAGAGACTCTCTGGACACTAGAGGCGATGAAATTAACAGCACGGTTAAATGGACTAAGGTTACTCTCAAAGTAGGGGCGACAGATAAAGGCCCTTGGCCTTCCGCTTCTCCAGACAAAGTTTCACTAACTTTTACCCCATTCACTCCTGTGAATGATATTGATGTGCTGAGAAATGATAGAGGCAAAAATTTGTTGATCAAGCTTAACAGCGCTTACTCACAAAAAGGCGGCCGATTACTAGTAGTTCCAAATCATATGGATCACCCCGTGATTTCTTACTCCCCACCATTTGATGAGGGCCAGGATAGGATTTGGTATATCATTGAGGATGAATATGGCAGACGAAACTATAGCTATGTTGATGTTACGGTAAACTTTACGCGCTAAAACAATCTGATCAAAGCTACCACACCAAAAGCCGGACGTTTGCTCCGGCTTTTGGGTAGTAAATCAGTAGTGGGGTGAATTGTGGTGAAGGATACTGTGCTGCATGCGCGCTTCAAATCTCCTCGGACTCAGAAAATTAGAGAGACCGAACTCCCAATGAAAAAGCCAAAAAACCTTACCAAACCTTTACTACTTCTTTATGACTGAAAATGGGTCCCTCCCTAAAATGGTTTCCAACGTCGCAGCAAACAGCGGCATTTAACAGAAACTTAAAACATTACTTAAAGGGATCAATCATGAACAAGTCTACTTTCTCACTAAAGAACTTCTCGGCTACTACAGCACTTTCAGCATTAGCTTTTATAGGAACCACTGCACTATCAACTACTTCGGTAGTCACTACTGCAACCGTCTTATCGATGGCTCATTCATCAATGGCACAAGCCGCATTGATCTGCCGGGATCAACCAATCAACACAAGAGGTAGCAAGTCTCGCTTCTTCAAATACCAACCGATGAAAAAAAGCGGCGTCTTTGGCAAATGTAAAAAAGCTGGCGGTGTTAAGACCATCAAAATGTTAATTCCAAGTCTTCCAAGAGGTGTTAAACGTGTCGGTGCAAGTCGCATGGGTCGGGCAGATGGCTGTAGCGGTGGCGGTACAAGGGGTCGCATTTTATTTCATGCTGCCTGTAATGCACATGACATCTGCTACGCAACACTCGGTGCGTCTAAGTTCAAGTGTGAAGATATGTTTTTGCAAAATATGCTGAAGATTTCAAAGCATGGGCCTGTTGGATCTCGTGTTAAGGCACTTGCATTTACAACGGCAACTGGCATTGCGGCACATTCTTCTTACAACAACGGTCAGAAGTTTGCTAAGCGTAACTATAAATAAATGACTAAAACACTAAAGTGTTTCGTAGTAATTAAATCGTCAAATTCATAGCTAAGCCCGCCGTTAGCGGGCTTAGCTATTGCCCTGCTATCCCCTCAAATCGACCCGCCCCCTTCCATTTGGAGCAGCATTATACGCACTTTTAACCTTGCAAATCAGGAATTATAGTCCATAATTACAAGGATGATAGATAGAAAAATTGCGTCGACAGTTAGAAAACGTCTAGGCCAATTCCCAGCGGTTACGCTACTTGGGCCTCGACAGGTGGGTAAAACTACTCTCGCAAAGCGCATAGGTAAAAAAACCGATAGAAGGTTTT
>CALAJG010000256.1 GCA_937923375.1 uncultured Leucothrix sp. | reverse complement strand
CGGATCTTTCAGCGATTGATTTTAATAATGACGTCGTCTTTACCTATAACGGCACCACCTCTGGTGTAAAAGTGCCAAATGGTGATTGGATTCCAAATGACCGCGCCGGTTTAACTATTTGTGATGCCACGTCAGCCGTATTTGCCATGGAGATGCCTTGGGAAAAGCTGGATGTCATTACTTACAGCTGGCAGAAAGCGTTAGGGGGAGAAGGTGCCCACGGCGTGCTGATTCTGAGCCCCAGAGCCGTTGAGCGTTTAGAATCCTATACGCCATCATGGCCCATGCCAAAATTATTCAGAATGACGAAAAATGGAAAGTTGAATGAGGGTATATTCAGAGGCGAGACGATCAATACCCCTTCGATGCTGTGTGTCGCTGACTATCTTGATGCACTGGATTGGGTTGAGAGCTTGGGCGGGACTGCCGCAGCCATTGCAAAGTCACAGGAAAATCTGAAAGTTATTGCGAACTTTGTAGAAGCTAACGAGTGGATTCACTTTCTGGCAACAGACAACGCCATGCTATCCAATACCAGCATTTGTTTAACCGTTGACGCTACCGCCGAGCAGGTCAAGGCAATGATTAAGCTGCTGGATGCAGAAGGTGCTGCCTACGATATCGGCGCTTACCGTGACGCCCCTGCGGGATTGCGTATCTGGGGTGGAGCCACTGTTCAATCCTCTGACCTTGAAGCACTGATGCCTTGGTTGAGCTGGGCCTATCAAGAAGTGACTGCTGCATAACTCCATTACCTTTTCGCTACATTCAAATTTTAGGACATAAACATGTTTCAAATTCGTACATATAACAAAATCGCCGATATCGGACTTAGCCGTTTTGAAAAAGATAAATACACAGTGGGTGAGGATGTTGCTCAGCCAGACGGTGTGGTACTTCGCAGCCAGAAGTTGCACGACGAAGTGCTACCTGAGTCCGTGATAGCGGTTGCTCGTGCAGGTGCGGGTACTAATAACGTGCCGGTTGCTGACTATGCCAAGAAAGGTATCGTGGTTTTTAACACGCCAGGTGCTAATGCTAATGCGGTTAAAGAGCTGGTGTTAACCGGCATGTTGTTGAGCTCTCGTGGAATCCTTCAGGGTAAGGCCTTTGTTGAGACTTTAGGCGACATGACCGATGCTGACGAAATGAACGTCTTACTAGAGAAAGAGAAAAAGCGTTTTGCCGGTAGTGAAATAGCTGGAAAAACGTTAGGTATTATTGGGTTAGGCGCTATCGGCTCTATGGTCGCCAATGCTGCATTAGCAATGGATATGAAAGTGATTGGCTTTGACCCGGCAATTTCAATCGAAGCGGCTTGGAAGTTGTCGGCCGATGTTCGACGCATGGAGTCAATCGAGGCTTTGCTGAGTGAAGTCGACTACCTATCGCTACACGTGCCTGCGATTGAACCCACTAAGCACATGATTAATGCTGAAACCCTCAAGCTAATGAAGCCCACCGCTGCCATTATGAACTTTGCCCGTGGGGCTATTGTGGATCAGCAGGCGGTCGTTAATGCATTGGATGCGGGTAATCTGAAACAGTACGTCTGCGACTTCCCAGAGCCGTGCCTGATTGGTCATGAGAAGGTTGTTGCCGTTCCACACATCGGTGCCAGCACTGCCGAGGCTGAAGAAAACTGCGCGAGAATGGCGGTTGATCAACTCAAAAATTATCTTGAGAAAGGTAATATTGTGAACTCGGTCAACTTTCCTAATACAGAAATGTCTTGGGGAAATGCTGCTTGCCGTGTGACGTTTACCAATGACAATGTCGCAGGTGTGCTAGGTACCGTGCTATCTCAGTTTGCCGAAGATAATGTCAATGTAATCGACATGGTGAATAAAAGTCGCAATGAGGTGGCTTATAACATTCTGGATTTGGAAGAGATTCCGTCAGAGCAGGTTATTGACGCCTTGCGGAATGCACAGCATGTAACGTCGGTTCGCGTATTGACACGCTAAGTTTATGAAGTCACAGTGAAACCAGACAATGGTTTCACTGTGCTTGTTTCTCAACTGCTAAATCACACTGTGTCTTATCATCAAGGCTAACCTGATTCCTGCCGTTTGCTTTAGCATCATAAAGCGCCTCGTCTGCTCGTTGAATTGCTTTTCTTAATTTATGATTGACGGTGGGTTCCACTGTATAAATCCCTATACTAATAGTGATGCGGTCAGCGACTTGCGATGACTTGTGTTTGATGTCCAGATCAAAGATTCGTTGGCGCATCAGTTCAGCCTGCTGCATAGCTGACTCAGCGGATGTATTAGGCAAGATAATCATAAATTCTTCCCCGCCATACCTCGCTACGATGTCGATTTTACGAGTAAACGATTCTGCCATGGCTTTAGCTACTTCTGTAAGGCAATCATCACCTTCAAGATGTCCATAGGTATCGTTGTACTTTTTAAAATAATCTATATCGCAAAGCATGATGGTAAGAGGAGTTTTATCAAGACGCTGCGCGCGTTTCCATTCGAGTCTTAGTGCTTCATCGAGGTATCGACGGTTTGCTAAACCTGTTAATGGGTCGATACGATTTTGTTGCTCTAAAAGCTCATGTGCTTCTTGTAACTCAGCATAGGCTCTATTGAGTTCTGACTCATGCTGCTTTCGCTCGGTGATATCTCTAACAACGCCCGTATACTGAACTTTTCCATCCATAGAAATTTTAGAAAACGATAATTCTACGGGTACTAGCTTACCGTTCTTGTGGAGGCCATCTGTTTCAATTTCGGTATTGGGTTTTCCCGGGTAATTGTCAGCATTCAACAGAAAACGTACGGCTTCCAAATGGTTAAAATGATTTTCAGGAGGAATTAGCAAACCAACACTTTCACCTTTAATCTGATCAGCAGTGTAGCCAAATATACGCTCAGCGGCTGAGTTAAAATCAGTAATGAGACCATGATCATTGACCGAGATTATTCCTTCAACGGCACTATCAACAACGAGCCTTAGTCGTGCCTCATTATCCGTCAGGGCTTTCTTTTCTCTCATTGCGACTATCAGCTGGGCCAGTGTTTGCAAGAGTATTTCGAGCTCTTTGTAGGTTGAGAGGTCAAAGTCACCTTCTTTATTCACTAATCCTAAAACGCCGATTAATTGGTAGCCGCTGTAAAGTGGTAAACCAAGAAAATTATCAGCGTCTTGTTGGCCTGATGCGGGAAAGCCAAGTTCCTCGTTAGAAACCTTTGGCCCGTTGTTCAGAACAGGCTGCCCGGATGTTATTACCTTACCCAACAAGGTTTCTAATCGTGGGAGGGAGGTGCTTTCAGGGAGCGATCTATCGTTAATAGGGTTGCTTGAATGGATGTTACAAACTTCTTTCAGTGACAAGGTTTTAAGAAAAAGCACTTTATCTTCGTTTTTTTGTATTTCTCCTATCAGTGCTCCATTGCTCTTAGTCAGTGTAAGAATTCGTGATTGCAGTTCCATGAAAACGTGTTGGTTATCTTCTGAGGAGATAAATTTACTTTGAATAAAACGGATAGTGTTCTGAATCTCTGCGTAATGATTCATTGTCGAATCACGCTTATTAATTTTTTGCCGCATCGCTTCTAACGATTTGCCCAGCTGACCAACCTCATCGTGCGCGTAAACATTGGATACCGTTTGATAGTTGCCACGTGCAATCTGATCGGCAAAACCGACTAACTTGACCATTGGCTTGCGTATAAAGCGGTCAAGGAAAATACATACTGACAAGAACGTCATAGTCAGGACTATTAGTACGGCAAAGTGCAGAAAGCCTGCAAAGTTAATCTGTTTTTCGATACCTGGATTTGGGTCAAAGCTCATCGTCAGGTTGCCGTATAGTTGGCCAGAGGACGTTACACTGTGGGTTACCGTCGTGAGCTCAATATTGTTCAGTTTTTTGGATTTGATTTCTTGATATAACTGCTTACCTGATTTGTCTAAAAGAGCCAGCGAGTGCCAATGCTCCTTACTGTTTAGTGCTTTACTTAATGAAATTGACACGTGTCCAATAT